>NZ_WJWY01000006.1 GCF_010367435.1 Fusobacterium sp. IOR10 | reverse complement strand
TAAAGATTTTACTGTTTCTCCTTTCAACCTTCTTTCATAAATTTCTATTTTTTGTTTATTTGTTAATTTGGACATAAGAAATGCACCCTCCATCTTATTTGTCTAAGATTTTGGGTGCACTACATTTCAATTCTTTTTATTTCTCCCCCAGAAAAGCTATCATCTAAGGTTCTATCAAGATAATCCTCTGGACAAAGTCCAACATCCTTCAAAGGTTTATAAATATTTTTATTTGCATCTCCCTTTGATAATTCAAGTAATTTTCTAACCTTTAATCCTTTAAACCTAGCTGGAGTTTGGAAAGCATACCCAATTCCTTTTTTACTTCTTTCCACAATAGTTGAGTTAGTAATATCTTCCCCATCAAGGGTTAAACTTCCCTCTTCACCATTTTCAATTCCCATAATATATTTTGCTAATGTTGATTTTCCTCCACCATTTGGTCCAGTGATAACATAAATTTTCTTTGGATCAAATTCTAACGAAACACCATCTAATATCTTATTTTCTCCTAGCTCATCTCTCATACTAAGATGAACATTATTTAATGACAAAACTGCCATATTAACTCCTCCCTTTAGCTGTGTAATTTTATTAAGCTTTCCTAAATTTTCCCTATTTATTATTATACCAACTTAAATATTTGATTGTCAACGAATCATTTTTAATTTTAATTGCCTAGTTTCCTCTTTCACTAAATTTTTAAAAGATATTCCTAAAAGCCTAATTTTTTTATCCTTAAAGTCTATTGTTTCTAAGAGTTCATCAACTATAAACCTAAGAAACTCTTTATCCTTAGTTGGAAAACTAATAGTTTTTGATTTACTAATTGTCTTCATATTATCATATCTTACTTTTATGGAAACAGTTTGAATAAGAAAATTTTTAGAGATAACTCTATTAAAACTTTTATCATAAATATCATCTATATTCTTAGCTATTTCCTCTTCTGTTGATATTGGAAAAGAAAAAGTAGATTCATTTCCTATTGAGTGAGTTGGTCTATTATATTTTACTTCCCTATGATCAATACCTCTACTAGATAAATAAAGAAGTTTACCTCTAGACTCACCATATTTTCCAACAAGTTCCTTATAAGTATATTTTAAAATATCTTCAACAATATATATTTTGTTTTTATTTAAAATTTTCTCAAATTTTTTACCTACCCCTTGAATTTTTCTAATTGATTTATCCTTCATATATTCAGTGAACTCTTCCTCAGTTTTAAAAATATATTGGCCACCAGGTTTATTTATATCACTAGCAATTTTAGCAGTTAGTTTATTAAATCCAATTCCTATTGAACAAGTTAAACCTGTTATTTCAAATATTCTCTTTCTAAAAACTTCTCCAAATTTTTCTATTGAATCATAATTATGGATAACATCAGTCATATCTATATATCCCTCATCAAGGGCTATAAATTCTATTTTATGAGTTATTTTTAAAACAAGCTCATGAATCCTATTTGATTCATAGGAATATTTTTTCTTGTTAACAGGAACAACAACTAAGTTAGGACATAATTTTTTTGCTTCATATGTGGACATGGCAGAATGAAGGCCAAATTTTCTAGCCATATAATTAGCAGTGGTGACTACTCCCCCTGCAACAACTAAAGGTCTATTTTTATATTTTTCATTGTCTCTCATTTCAATGGAAGCATAGAAGGAATCCATATCATAATGTACGATTATTTTTTTCATATATCTCCTAAATTATCTTGTAATTAGTATATAACTCTCATACATATATTAAACCCTTTTCAACAATAAATCAATAGAGTCTAGGCTACTAACTCAATAGTATTTCCTTCTGGATCTAAAATTATACTTTCATAATATCCATCCCCAGTAGTTCTAGGATTGCCTATTATTGTAAAACCTTTATTTCTAAAAGAATCAGTAAGTTTATCAACTTCCTTTTCACTTCCAATTTTAAAGGCTATGTGAGCAATGCCAAAAGTTAAAGGGTTTCCCTCTTCTTTTATATTAGTGGACTCCATTAGCTCCAACCTACATCCATTGGTGAAGGTTATAAAGTAGGACTTAAAACCTTTTTTATTATTTTCATACATATTATTAGACCTTCCATTGAAAAAATCACAGTAGAAATTTTTCATAATCTCAATATTCTTTGTCCAAATAGCAATGTGTTCAATTATCATTTATCTCTCCTTATTAATATTCTTTTTCTATATTATATCAGTTAACCTATAGGTTAGGAAATAAAAATATCTTAAGAAGGGAGAAATAGATTTCATTGAAATATTCTATATTTAATGATACAATAAGATTATACTTACAAAACATTATAAAAGGAAAAGCCATGTTATATATAAACAGTAAAGAAAATAATACTTTTAAAAGAATTAAAAAATTAAAACAAAAGAAATATAGAGATATTGAAAAATTGTTCCTAGCAGAGGGAATTAAATTTTTAGATTTTAGTAGAAGTCCCAAGTACATTATTATAGATGAGGATTTTGATTATAAGAGGATAGAGGATAGAATAGAAAAGTTTAGTTGTGAGAAAATTATACTTCCCTCTTCATTATTTTCAAATATTTCTTCCCAAGAAAATTCTCAAGGTATAATACTAGTATATTCCTACGAGGTTAAGGACATAAAAAATATAGAAGACAATGTTGTTGTTTTAGATAAAGTATCTGATCCAGGGAATCTAGGAACTATAATAAGAACAGTTGATGCTGCAGGGCTACGAGATATAATCCTTACAAAGGGAAGCGTAGATGCCTATAATGAGAAGACCATAAGAAGTACCATGGGATCAATATTCAATATTAATTTATACTATATTGATGATGAATCTTTAATTTCTTTTTTACAGTCAAATAATTATAAAATGATCAGTGCAACTTTAGAAAAGGATTCAATTTTATATAATCAAATGAAACTAACAGAAAAAAATGCAATTATCTTTGGAAATGAAGGAAATGGAATTTCTAGAAATATAATAGATGCATCAGATGAAAAAATAATTATACCTATATATGGAAGTGCTGAGTCATTAAATGTAGCTATGGCATGTGGAATTATAGTTTATAAAGCAAAAGAGTTATTGGAGGTAAAATAATTTGAATAAGTACAAAGCAGTAATATGTGATTTAGATGGAACATTATTAAATTCTAATCATAAAATATCTGATTATACAATAAGAGTAATAAAAAGAATAATTCAAAAGGGAATTAAAGTTGTTATTGCAACTGGGAGACATCACAAGGATGCAATACACTATAAGAATATATTAGAATGTGAATCTTATTTAATAGCTTTAAATGGAGCTGTAATATTAGATGAGAAAAATGAAATTGTTCAATGTCATACAATACCTTGTAAATATGGGGATAGGATATTAGATTTACCTAGGGATAAGGATATATTTATGAATATTTCCCAAGGGGACAATTGGTATTCTTCTAAGCTTAGGGAACAAGATAAGCATTTTATAACTGAATCTGGATTTTCCCAAGAGGTTGTGGACTCCTTTGAAAAAGCCAAGGGAAAAGAAATTTCTAAAGTTTTTTATATGTGTGATGACTTAAGTAAAATTGAAGAGCTTGAAAATGAACTACATAATTGTTTTGGGAACAATATAAACATAACTTCTTCTTTTCCTCAATGCATTGAAGTAATGGCAAGTGTTGCAAATAAAGGAAGTGCAGTGGAGGAAATCCTAGAAAATTTAAATTGTTCAAAGGATGAGGTTATAGGTTTTGGAGATGGATTAAATGATTATGAAATGCTTTGCTCAGTGGGAAAGGGTTTCATTATGGGAAATGCAAATCCAAAATTAAAGGAAATGTTACCCCAGTGTGAAGTTATTGGAAACAATGATGAAGATGCAATTGGTATACATTTAGCAAAATTATTTTTATAATATACAAACAAATGCTGTAGGAATTAACCCGCAGCATTTTTCAATAATTTATTTTGTAATATCTATCCAAGTTCCCTTGGTAACATTAGCTAGCATTTCCACAGAGATTTTAACTGCAGAATGGGAAGTGCCCCCTGCTGGATACATAATCTCAAATTCCTTTAAAGTTTCATCTAAATATATTTTAAGGGGATTAATTAGACCAAAGGGACAAACTCCACCTGGCTTATGTCCTGTTAAATCTTCTACCCTATCAAAGGGAATCATCTTAGCCTTTTCTTTAAAAACTTTTTTAAATTTTTTATTATCAACCTTTGCAGTGCCTTTCATAAGTATCAAAATGCAAGTGTCATCTTTTAATAGAAATCCCATAGTTTTAGCAATTTCATCTTCTAATATTCCAAAAGCTTTAGCAGCTTCACTAACAGTTCCAGTTGCTTTAGATGTTTCTATAACAGTTAAAGGTAATTTGTTTTTCAAAAAAAATTCTTGTACAGTTTCTAAACTCATATTTAAGCCTCCTGATTATTTATATTAAGTTAGATTATATCAAATTTTTCTAGAAAGTTAAAGATTAAAATTAAATATTTGGATTTTACAAAAAAAGATGTATAATATATGTGATGCAAAACAATTATACTAAAAAAGAGGTGATACAAATGACATTAGAAGATTTAAGAGGTTATCAAAGCCAACCAATATCAGAAGAAGAGTTAAAAGAATTTGAAGAATGTGACTTAGTAAATGATATTATTGACAATGGAGTTTCTCCAATGTATCCACAATTAAAATGGTATCTTTTAGAATTGACAAATGGTGAAGAGATTCACGTGTTTATCTAAATTTTTTTGTAACTGGTTTTTTTATAGTTTATGAGGTATACTCATAGTGATAGAAACAATTTCATTCTGAAAACACTATATTATCTATAAGAGGAGGCGGTCTGACATGTATAATCAATACAATGCACAGGGCAAAAAAGAAGGTTTATGGGTAAAAAACTTTAAAAATGGTAAAGTTAAGGAAGAAAAAAATTATGTTAACGGAATTAGAGAAGGTGAATATAAATGCTATTATTCCAATGGTCAAATAGAAACTAGAAAATTCTATAAAAATGGAAATCTTCACGGAACATATGAAACATTTTTATTAAATGGTGCAAGGGATGTTTCCTATAATTTAGTTGATGGAGAAATGGTAGGAAGATATGAAAGTTTTTACCCAAATGGACAAGTTAAAAAATTAAAAGTTTATGTTAATGCTCATACAACTACAACTGATATTAAATTCTATCCAGATGGAAAAGTTAAAATGGATAAAAATTATAAAGATGGTAAGTTAGAAGGAGCATACAAAGAATATTATCCAAGTGGAGAAATATACATAGATGGATATTATGTAGCTGGAGAATTAGATGGCCCTTATAAAGAATACTCTGAAGATGGAAAAATAACTGTAGAACATGTGTATAAGAATGGAAAAATTATTGAATAAATATAGTAGAATAAAGGAGAAGTATGAATTTTTTAGGAAAAAGAAGTATTAGAAAATTTAAAGATATTCCAGTGGAAAAAGAAGCATTGGATGAAATTATAAAAGCAGCTCTAAAGGCTCCAAGTGGTTTAGGTAAAGACCCTTGCGAATTTATTGTTTTTGATACAAGGGAAGAAGTTAAAAAATTATCTGGAATTAAGCCCCGTGGTGGAATATCACTTGAAACTGCAACTGCAGCAATTGCAATTTTAGTTAATAAGGATAAGGCCTCTACACTACTTGAAGATGGATCTGTTGCCACACATACAATAGGATTAAAAGCCTATGATTTAGGATTAGGTTCTTGTTGGGTACATATGGTAGGTAGACAAGCTGTGGATAATCAAAGTTCAGAAGAATTTTTTAGAAAAATAGTTCCTATTCCAGAAAACCTAGTGTTATTTGCAGTAGTTGCAATAGGTTACTCTAATGAGGAAAAACCTGAATACACAGAAAAAGATTTAAACTTTGGTAAAGTGAGCTATAATAAATATGATAAAAAATAATCAAATAATATAAATAAGAAGAGGGAAAATTAATTTTCCCTCTTCTTATATTTTATAACTATATTTAAATTATTATTCTTTAGATTGGTTAAATTTAAACATAGTATAGGCCATTATTAAAATAATAATATATCCAATTACACTAAATATATCTGGTATTTGTCCTAGGAAAGTAAAGCCAAGGATAGCAGCAAATATTATACTTGAATAGTTGTAAACTGATATATCCTTTGCAGGGGCACTGTAGTATGCAGTTGTCATTGAAAATTGTCCTGCACATGCAAATAATCCAGCAAATAAAAGATAAATAATTTGAGCTGTTGTCATTGGAACATAGGACATAGCAGCAAAGGGTAAAATACTCAAACAAGAAAATGCTGAGAAAAAGAAAACTATAAATGGGCCACCAATTCCCATTTTACCCAATTTTCTAACAAATGTATAGGCAAGCCCTGCAGACATTCCCCCACAAACACCTGCTAAAGAAGGTATTAAACTAATTGAAGAAAATGAAGGTTTTATTACAAATAAAGCTCCAATAAAAGCAAACACCACTATTAATATTTGTTTTGTAACTACCCTTTCCTTTAAAATTAGAAAACTAAAAATAATTGCAAAAAATGGACTAAGTTGTAACAGCATAGTTGCATCTGATAATAGTAAATGATCCACAGCATAATAATTACAAAGAATTCCAAGAGTTCCAAAGGAAGATCTAAAAATTAAAGTTCCTAGAGCCTTAGGTTCTATTTTCATAACTAAATTTTTTTCTCTCATTAAAATAACAAATGCAAATAAAGCTGAAATAGCATTTCTAAAAACAGATTTTTGCATTACAGGCAAGTCTCCACTAAGTCTAATAAAGAGTCCCATAGTAGTAAAAGAAAGAGCTGAAATAATAACAAATATTATTCCCTTTTTAATATTTTTATCCACAAAATCCTCCTAAATATTTTTAATAAACACACATTATATCTCACTCTATACTATCAAATATTTTATAATAACTCAAGTTATAAATAATAAAAAAAAGATCACCCTTAGGTGACCTTTCTAATATATCTTATTTTTTTATTGTATTATCAATTGAATTCATAAATTCTAAATATTCTTCCTTTGTCATAAGAGGTTTAAAATCTTTTAAAATTTCATTGGCCTTTTTAGCCTTATCAAATAATAAATCTATAACAGTTAAAGCCATTGCCTTTGCAGGATATAAATAAGCTCTTTCTTCTTCTACTATTTTATAAGTTCTTGTATGTAGAGCTCCAGTTATTCCACCGAACATAGGATGAAGTGTAGGCATAATATGAGAAACATCTCCAAAATCAAAGGATCCTGTAAAATCTCCTCCATCAACTATTTCTTCATTTTTAATTCCCATATAGTTAAGATTTTCTTTTAAAACAGCTTCCATGTTATCGTGTCTTAATATTGGTAAATATCCAGGTAACTCAGTTATCTCAATATTAGCTCCAACTGCCATTGCTCCAGCTATTAATCCTCTATTAACTTTTTTATTTGCATCAAGCATACTGTTAATAGTTCTTGCTCTAACATAGGATTCCATTCTAACATCTGCAGGAACAACATTTACAATATCTCCACCTTTAGTTATAATTGGATGAAATCTAACTCTATCTTCCTCTTTGAAAGTTTCCCTTTGGGCATTAACATTATTAATTGCAAGCATTGCAGCATTTAAAGCATTGATTCCATCATAGGGAGCAGAACCTGCATGGGCTTCCTTTCCTATGAATTTAATTTGTTTTCCAATGAATCCATTACTAACAGGTCCAACTAAAACTTTTTTATCTTGAAGATCTTGAGCATGGAACATGATACTCATGTTAACATCATCAAAGGCTCCCTTTGAAATAAGTTCTTGTTTTCCACCGAAAAATTTTATTTTTCCCTCTGCTTTTAATTTGCTTCTATATTCTAGTTGAACAAATTCCTCTGCAGGGGTAGCTATGAAATCTATTTTTCCATCAAGTTCCTTGTAGGCTCCTGATTTAATTAAACCAATTGCCACTCCAAGCATTCCAGCAATTTGGATATTATGCCCACAAGTGTGACTTGCTCCATTTTCCAAAGCATCAACATGTTCATTACAAGAAATTCCATCAAGTTCTCCAAGGATGGCTATTTTAGGACCAGCTTTTTCAGAATTTAATCTAGCTCTACATCCAGTATAGGCTATATTATTTTCAGGTTCTAAATTTAATTCATTTTTTAAAAAATTAGCAACTCTTTTAGTAGTTTCAAATTCTTTGTATCCAAATTCTGGATTTTTATAAATTTCCCTTCCAATGTTAAGGATTAAATCCTTGTTTTCATCAATAGTTTTTAAAACATGTTGTTTTAATTCTTCTTTTGTCATTATATGTCATCTCCATTTTTAAATTGTTTCCTATTAAATAATTCCTTGAGCTTTAAGTACAGCTTGAGCTATTAATGCAGAACCAAAGAAAGTTCCTGTAAAAACAACTAGTGATATTAAAACTATTTTCCAACTTAATTTTTTAATGTCATTTAATTTATTACCAACTGATATTCCAGCAGCACCAAGTATAACTGTGGAAACTGCAGAGTAACCAAATCCTTTAGTCATATCAATAAAGAAACCTTGAATTGGACTAATAGGAGTAGTTATTATAAAAGCTAGTAATGATGCCCATGCAAAGGCAGGTATTTTTAAAGGAATTCTTGCTTTTATTTTCATTGCTATAAAAGAGACAATAATTATTAATAGTATTCCTATAAATCCTTTTCCAAGATCCATAGATCCTCTAGAATTAACAAATTGAGCTATGAAAGCTGTTATTCCACATAATACAAATATTTTTATTTCGTCCATAGATTTTACCATTATTATTTCACCTCTTCTTTTTTAGAATCTTCTTTAATACCAAATATTTTTGTATAAAATGCATAAAGTTTATTAGCAAGTGGTAAAGAAACAAACAATACCATGTAAAGTCCTGTTATACTTGTCATAATATTTGAAGTTGCTGCGTAAGCAAGGATTTCATCTTGCATTCCAGGAACACTAGCAGCAAGAGATTGAGATGCAGCAGTCATCATAGATCCACTTCCCATTCCACTAGCCATAGCAAGTGCATATGGGTGAATACTAGTATTAGCAGCAAGGGATCCAAGTAATCCAAAGAATATAGTTCCAAAAACTGTTCCTGTCATATAAGTTCCCATTACTCCAAGTCCCTCAGGGGAATTGATTCCATATTTTTCTCCAATTAATCCTAAAGTTGGTTCTCTACATATACTAACTGTTGCTCCAACAGCTCCTCTTTTCATTCCAAGAGCTATAGCTATAGGAAGTCCAATTAACATTGTTCCTAAATTTCCAAATTCTTGTAAAAGTAAAGCTGGTCCAGCTTCAACAACTTTTCCTACATTTGGACCTGCACTTGCTCCTAATTTAACTCCTAAAAAAAGTAATGAATACATAACTATTTGTTCAGCTAGTTCAATTTCTCTATCATCACAAATATTTTTTAGAGCTGGTATTATTTGTCCAAGAGCATGAGGTGTAATTGCCCCTGCTATAATCATAGCAAATAACATAGGTAATAAAACAACTTTTCCCACACTTCCAAGAAGTATAATTTTAGCTCCTATTCCCTCTGCTATAATACCAATAACTATTAGCATTGAAAATAATTTAATAAATATTTCTGCCCTTCCATTTTTCATACTTAAAACATTTTCTTCCATAAATATCCTCCCAATGTATATAATCTATTTATCTAATGAGTAATAGTATCATGTTTCCTGTGTGAAGTCAACTGTTTTTCTGTGGTGAACAAAATTTCAGTAAACTAGAAAAAATGGGGGATAAGATATGAATTATTGTCTATTAAGTTTGTTTAAAGCTCTTGACAAATTACGGTTGTTTCCTATTTTTTTTAACTTTGTAAGAAGCCAGTTTAATTCTTCATCATTAATTTTCAATTCTTCCTTTATAAAGACCTCTAGTTTTTCTATTTCCCCTGGAAATAATTGTACTTTAGTGGAATTATTAATTTCTTCAATTGTTTTTTCCCCTCCAAGATAACTAAGAAGTCTTTTCCAATTGCTAATTAGATCCACCTTTCTCACTAATGCTATTATAGTGAAATTTAATTGGGGAATTTCCTTGTATCCCTTTCTCTTTAAAAAAGTAGAAACTTCCCCAGTAACATCCTTATATGTATCTGTAAGAATTTCCCCTGCTTTTTTCATATTCATGATTTTAGGTAATTTTTTTAATTTATTCTTATTTCTCAAATATTTAGAAAGGGGTATGATTTTAGCTTCCCTATAGAAATCCATTGCAAATTCATTAAAAGTCATTTCCTCTGGAATGGTTCCCTCTTCAATAAGTTCTATATATTCATCTAATTTTTCAAAATCTATCATTGTATGTTTCCTCCTAAACTATATAATATAATCTGTATAAGGTTAATTATACAGTATATAAAATAAAAAATCAATGTTTAATAATTATTGTAATTAATAATTATTAGTTATAAGTTAGTAGGGAGATTAATATATCTTGACATAAATATTAAAATAGATTAGAATGAGGGAAGGTTCTTAAAAAATCAGAAGAGGGGAGATGGTGAATACGACTAACAACTTAGGGAAAAGTTACAATTTCTTTTCTTTAATGAAATTTGTTTTCCCAAATATATTAATGATGTTGATTTTATCAGTTTATGTTAATGTTGATGGGATTTTTGTATCAAGGTATGTGGGAACAACAGCATTATCTGCTATGAATATTATGTTTCCAGGATGTTTAAGCTTGGAATTTGCAATTGGAATAATGCTTGGAACTGGTGGAAGTGCAATTGTATCAAGAAAGCTTGGGGAAAAAAGATTAGAAGAGGCTAGGAAGAATTTCACATTAATAATAATATTAGGAATAGTAATTGGAATAATAATTGCTGTAATTGGAACTAACTTTACTTATGAAATAGCAAAGGCTCTTGGAGCTAGTGATCTTCAAATATCTGCAAGTATAGATTATGGGAAAACACTATTTTTCTTTGCACCATTTTTATTTTTACAAGTAATGTTTCAAACCTTCTTTGTATCTGCAGGAGTTCCAATGTTAGGACTTTTAAGTACAGCAGGGGGAGGAATATTAAACATAGTTTTAGATTATTATTTTATAGTTATTTTAAAATTAGGAGTTTTAGGAGCAGCTCTTGGAAGTGGAATAGGATATTTAGTTCCTTCCTTTGTTGGATTAATATATTTTGGATTTATGAAGAGGGGAGAGTTATATTTTCAAAAAACTAAGTATGATAAAAAATTTGTACATAAGTCTCTTATTAACGGCTCTTCAGAAATGGTAACTAATTTAGCTCTAGGTATTACTACATTTTTATTTAATCTTTATTTTCTAAAATATTATAGGGAAGATGGAGTTGCAGCAATAACCATAGGAATGTATTTGGAATTTATTTTTATGTCTGTATATTTTGGATTTTCAATGGGAGTATCCCCATTAATTAGCTATAAGTATGGAAGTAAAGATACAGATCAATTGAAAAAGATATTTAAATACAGTGTATTTTTCATAGGTATTTCTTCAATTATTTTATTTTTAATATCTAGATTATTTTTATCTAATTTAGTTGTAATCTTTGCTCCTAGAGGAAGTAATGTATATAATTTAGTTTTACAAGGCTTTCCTTTATTTTCCTATTCTTTCTTATTTGTTGGATATAATGTTTTTGCTTCAAATTTATTTACTGCTCTTTCTGAGGGTAAAACCTCAGCTCTAATATCATTTTCTAGAACTTTAGTTTTTTTATCAGGGGCCATAATAATATTACCTCTATTTTTAAAGGGAACAGGACTATGGATAGCAGTACCAATAGCAGAAGTATTAGGATTAATAGTTTCAATCACTTTTATTTTAATAAAAAAAACAAGATATCAATATTAAAGGAAAATTCAACAAAAAAAATATTTTCAACAAAAAAAATTATATATCCCAGGGGAAATCAGCACTTTTTTATGTTTTGTTTAAATAAAGTGTTGATTTTTTAATTGTATAGGGAAAATATCCATATAAATCCCAGGGTATGTAAATAATTATATAATTATTGGTCAAATTAATGTATAATAGTAGTATAGAATAAATTTAAAAAGGGAGAAATATGAGATTAGATAAATTTTTAACAGAATGCGGATACGGTAGTAGAAAAGAAGTGAAAAGTTTAATAGATGAAAATGCAGTAAGGGTTAATGGTACTTGCAAGGTTTTATCAAAGACTAGTATTGATGAGGAAAATGATATTATTTTGTTTAGAGGAGAAAGAATAAATTATAAAAAGTTTAGATATTATATATTAAATAAAAAAGCTGGATATATAACAACAGTTGAAAATAAAGATTCAAGTGTTATGGAACTTTTACCTGAATGGGTAGTAAGAAAAAATCTTGCTCCAGTTGGAGTTTTAGATGAGGAAGCAGAGGGACTTTTAATTTTTACTAACAATGGGAAACTAAGTCATCAATTAGTATCTCCAAAAAATACTGTTCTTAGAACTTATCATGTGGAAGCTAAAAATCCAATGAGTCAAAATGATATTAGAAAATTAGAAGAGGGAATTGATATTGGTGAAATTACAACTTCTCCAAGTAAAGTGGAAGTTATAGATGGTAGAAAAATATTATTAACTATTAAGGAAGTAAAATTTCATCAAGTTAATAAAATGTTAGAAGCATTGGATAATGAAGTGACATATTTAAAAAGGATTTCTTTTGGGAAGTTACAATTGGATGATTTAGAATTGGGAGAAGTAAAAGAAATAGATTTAGAAGACATTATCTAAAATTTAATTATTTCAGATTAAAATTATTTTTTATAGTTTTTAATTCACCTTTTAAAAGTGAATTTTTAAAGCTTAGGTGTAATTAATCCAAGAAAATAATTTCATCTAAATTAGAATATTAACACAAAAGTAGTCCTATAATTAAGTATATTTAAAAAAATGTAATTTCTACATTATAAACTAAATATACTTTTTAATAGGACTATTATTTTACAGGGAAAGGGAGGTGGACATTTGGATTTATTAGTAAAGGATAAAAATGAAGTAAGTGTTAGAAGAAGAAAGAAAAAGGAAAAGAAACCTAGAAAATCAATATTTGAAATTTATAAAAGTGAAAAAACAATGAAGGATTATCTTTTCTATTTAAATAATTTCTTATCCTTTGTATATGACGATGATCATGAAATTCAACCTGATGAAATAGTAGAATTAATGTCTGACATAACAGAGGAGGATGTTGAGGATTATTTATCCCATTTACTATATGAGAGAAAATTAAAAAAGACATCTGTAAATAAAATAATATCAGCTTTAAAGTCATTGTACAAGGAATTAGAAAAACATAAAATAAATAATCCATTTAAATTTGTAAAATTATTTAAGACAACTAGAAATTTAGATAATATATTAAAAGTATCCTTTGAGGATATAAAGGAGATTTTAAAAAATTATAAAGTTACAAATGAAAAGGAATATAGAAACACTGTTATTATGACAACTTTATTTTATACTGGAATGAGAAGTCAAGAATTAATAAACGTCCGATACAAGAATATACTTAAGAGAAATGATGACTACTTTATAAAGATAGAAAAATCTAAAAATGGAAGGGAACAGTATAAACCCCTGCATCCAATTTTAATAAAAAAAATAGAAGAGTATAAAAATTATGTTTTTAATGTTTATGAATATGAGGAGGATGAAATTAAAGATCTTTTTCTTTTCCCAAGTTCCTTTGAAAAAAATACACAATTATCATATAGAGCTCTCTATAGTTTAATTCAAGAAATGGGAAAAACTATAAATTTAGATATTAGTCCACATAATATTAGACATGCTATTGCAACTGAACTTTCTGCCAACGGAGCAGATCTTCTAGAAATTAGAGATTTTCTTGGACATTCAGATAGTAAGGTTACAGAGATATATATTAATGCAAAATCTCTTTTGGACAAGAAAGTGATTTCAAAAATACCAGATTAAAATTAAAGTCCTATTAGTAATTATATTTAACAAGAAGTTAATTTTTTATGAAAATTCAGTTATAAGTATTTTATTTTAATTTTAAGAGTTTTCTATATTTTAAACTTATAAATTGTAATTGGAATAAGAAAAAATACAGAAAAACATAAAATTAAAAACTACAAAAAATAACAAACTATCAAAATAATAATTATTAAGTTGTGTGTAAAGCATATAATTAACATTATATGATATTAGTTAAGAGAACATATTAAAATAATAATTACGAGAAATAATGATTTCCCAAGTTATTAGGCTTTTGTTAAATAATATATATAACAGGACTTAAATTACAAATGAAAATGAGAGGAGTTTAGGTGAGTATCAATTACGTTAAAGTTTATAAAAAAGAATTTGAAAATTATTCTTTAAAAATTTTCATGAAAGATTTATTAGCTGGTCTTACAGTTGTGGCAGTGGCTTTGCCTTTAGGTCTTAGTTATGGAATTATTAGTGGGACTGGAGCAATTTCTGGATTGTATAGTTTTTTATTTGGAAGCATTATTATAGGAGCTCTGTCCAATGTAAGTTTTCAAGTAAATGGATCAACAGCAGTTACTCTTGGAATATTAGCTAGTTTAACTTCCATGTACGGAGCACAGGCAGTTTTTTTAACTGGATTAATTTCAGGGATTTTAGTTTTATTATGTAGCGTACTCAATTTAGGAAAATATATAAATAGAACTCCAAATGAAATTATACTTGGTCTAAATTCTGGAATATCAATACTACTAATTGCCAATCAATTAAATGAACTTTTTGGAGTTGAAGGAACCAGTGGAAGTGCCATTAAAAAAATTATCTTTGCATTATCCAATGTAGGGGATATTAACTTAGTTTCTCTAGGAGTGGGAGCTGGTACAATTGCCATACTTTTCTTATATCCTAAAAGATTAAACTATATTTTTCCAGCTTCCTTAAGTGCAATTATACTTTTTCTAATTATAAATATAAGTTTCAAATTAAACATAAATATAATAGGGGAAATTCCAAGGTCCATATTCAATGGAATATCCTTAAACTTAAGCTATATTAAATTTAAAAATATACTTCCCCTAATAGCTCCTAGTTTTTCCATAGGATTTTTGTTGATTTTAAAATCCATATCCTGTGGTTTAGCTTCAGCTAAGCAGAAGGATGAAGTTTTAGATTCAAATAATGAGTTATTTTCCCTTGGAATAGGAAATATTATTTTGCCATTTTTAGGGGCAATCCCAACAGCAGCTTCAATATCTTGTACCCAAGTTGGGATTATGAACAATCAAAAAACTAGAGTAGCTCCCCTTGTTCAATCAGTGACAATATTACTCATCGTTTTATTCTTTGGAAAATATATATCCAATATTCCATTAACTGTTTTAGCTGGTATATTAATAGGAACAGGAATAAAAATGAATAAAATAAAGGTTTTAAAAGAAGTATTCAAAAATCCAAAGGAACATATTCCCTTTATAATAACAGCTGTGGTAGTTATTATAAAGAATGTTTCCCTAGGTATAATATTAGGATTGGTATCTTACTATATATTAAATAAAATTAGGAGGGATTCTTTTGAAAAATAATTATGAATTTATATACACATGTGACCTTGGAAAGTTTTTAATTGTCCATAGTGATGAGGAAGTTTTAGAATTAAATTTTTTAAATGGAAATGAAAAGGATGCCATTAAAGAGAAGAAAAATGAATTTTCTGAAAATATAATTCTTCAGTTAAATGAGTATTTTTCAGGATATAGAAAATCCTTTGATTTAAAGTTGAACCTTACAGGAACAAAATTTCAGAAAAAAGTTTGGGAAGCTTTGGGTAATATTCCCTATGGGGAAACTAAAAGTTATAAGGAAATAGCTATTGAAGTAGGTAGTCCAAAGGCCTTTAGAGCTGTTGGATCTGCTAATAATAAAAACCCAATTCCAATTATTATTCCTTGTCATAGGGTAATTGGGAAAAATGGGAAGCTAGTAGGCTTTGCAGGGGGATTACATTTGAAGGAAAAACTATTACAATTGGAACAAAATTAAAAAAATAATAAATTACTTGCGTAATTTTATATAATTTGTTATTATTATTTTAGTTAGTGTTTTATATGCTATAATATTCATTTTAAACTTTTACAAAAACATATGATCAGATATTGACAGAAATATAGAAATTTGTGAAATTAATATATGTGTAAGATAATAGCTTAAAATATAAAAGCAAAAAAATCTAGTTGGTATCTTTAGTTTGTAAATAGTATTAAAAACATATAAATTCCTAATAAATTTATATTATTTTATGTATATCGATCTACTTTGAGTTTATTGTATAACTATTGTAAATGGAAATATGCTTAAATATGTAGGATGATATAAAGAGGAGAAGGAATGAATATTGGTTCAAAAATTTTAGAAGTAAGAAGTTTAGTAAAGTATTGGAAAAAAGAAGGATTATCAGTTGGATTAGTTCCAACTATGGGGTATCTTCATGAGGGACATTTAAGTCTTATAAAAAAATGTAAAGAGGAAAACGATAAAGTTGTAGTCTCAATTTTCGTAAATCCTACCCAATTTGGAGAAAATGAAGATTTATCTTCTTACCCAAGAGATTTAAAAGCAGATTCTGCTTTATGTAAAGCTGTAGGTGTTGATTTAATTTTTAATCCATCGTCAGAAGAAATGTATATAGATCCATGCGCCTATGTTAATATTAATAATTTATCAAAAAATTTATGTGGTAAATCTAGACCAATCCATTTTAAGGGAGTTTGTACTATAGTTTCAAAATTATTAAACATAGTTACTCCTGATAGAGCATACTTTGGTGAAAAAGATGCTCAACAATTGGCTATTATTAAAAAAATGGTAAAAGATCTAAATTTTGATGTGAAAATAGTTGGATGTCCTATTGTTAGAGAAAAGGATAATTTAGCTAAAAGTAGTAGAAATTTTTATCTTAATGAAGAGGAAAGACAAGCAGCACTTGTTTTAAGTAAAGCACTTGAATTAGGTAAAGATTATTTAAAAAAAGATAATAATGTAAATCATTTAAAAGAAGTTATTGTTAATAAAATTAATAGTGAACCTCTAGCAAAAATTGACTATGTTGAAGTGGTGGACAGTTTAAATATAGAGCCTGTTTCGGAAATAAAAAAAGATATTTTAGTTGCTGTAGCTGTATATATTGGAAATACTCGTTTAATAGACAATTTTACATTTAATGGAGGTAGAATATAATGGAATTAACAATGCTAAAAGGAAAAATACATCGTGCTACAGTGAAACAAGCAGCTCTTGATTACGTTGGAAGTATTACTATTGATGAAAATTTAATGGATGCAAGTGGTATTATTGAATATGAAAAAGTTCAGATTTCAGATGTAAATAATGGAAGTAGATTTGAAACTTATGTTATAGCAGGGGAAAGAGGATCTGGTTTAATTTGTTTAAATGGATCTGCTGCTAGATGCGTAAGTGTGAATGATAAAATAATTATAATGTGTTATGCTAATATGTCTGTTGAAGAAGCAAAAACAGTTAAACCTAAAGTGGTTTTTGTGGATAAAGACAATAAAATTAAAAGAGTTACTAGATATGAAAAACACGGGCAGTTAGGATAGGTGATAAAATGAAAATTTTAGTTGCCTTTACTAAAAATGTTGGAAAATTTATGGGATTAATTATAGTTATCATGTCAATAATAGCAATGCTTGAACCTAGTTTTTTTACATGGGCTACTCCATACATAGTTCCTTTATTAGGAATTGCAATGTTTGGAATGGGACTTACTTTAAGAGTAGAAGATTTTAAATTAATTTTATTACGTCCAAGAGATATAATTGTAGGAACTTTAGCACAATTTACTATAATGCCTTTACTTGCTTATGTTCTTGCAGTAATATTTAAATTACCACCAGATTTAGCAATTGGAGTTATACTAGTTGGAACTTGTCCAGGGGGAACAGCTTCAAATGTTTTAACTTATTTAGCTAAGGGAGATGTATCTCTTTCAGTTGGAATGACAATGTTGTCAACTTTATTGTCTCCAATACTTACTCCATTAATAACTTATTTATTAATTGGAACATGGGTAAAAGTTTCTTTAGTAGCAATGATAATATCAGTATTAAAGATAGTTGCATTACCAATATTCTTAGGAATATTAATTAATCATTTATTTTCAAAAAAAATAGAAAATATAAAGGGCACTTTACCTTTAATATCAATTATAACTATAGTTATATTAATTGGGTGTATTATAGGAAATAATTCTTCTAAAATTTTAACTATGGGATTCACTGTAGTACTAGTAGTTATATTCCATAATTTACTTGGTCTATTACTAGGTTATTTAGTTGGAAAAATATTAAAATTAGAAGATTATAAAAGTAGTGCTATATCAATTGAAGTTGGAACTCAAAATTCAGGACTGGCAGTTTCTTTAGCAGTTAATAATTTTGCAGCAAATCCACTTGCAACAATTCCAGGAGCATTATTTAGTGTCTGGCATAATATTTCGGTTCTTTGTCAACTGGTGTTGGTGGAGAAAAATAAAAAAATAAATAATGATGAGAAGTTTATTAATTTCATCTGTCACCCCAAAAATACTTGCAAACGCTCATTTATATGAAGCAGATTATTTAATATTTGATTTGGATAAAACCATATCCATAGAGGAAAAAGATTCTGCTAGAGAATTGCTTGTACAAGGAGTTAAATGTATGGATTATAATTTAGATAATATTATAATAAATATTAATTTAATTTCATCTGATTATTGGAAGGAAGATGTTAAAGATTTATTTGCTACTGGAATAAGAAACTTTGGTATACATTTAGAAGAAGAAAAACACATTAAAGAGATTGATGAATTTTTAAAGAAATTAGAAAATAAATTTAACATGGAAGAGGGAAGTTGTAAAATTTTATATTCCATAGGAAAACCATTTTTAATTATGAATATTCAAAATATAATTATGAATACAGATAGGATACTTGCTCTTTCTTTTAATAAGGGTGAGTTTAGAGAAAATATAAAAGTTGAAAAACATAAAAACAATGAGGATTTATCTTTAGGTAAAAAAATGTTAATTATGGGAGCATCTCTTAAGGATATTTATTGTATTGATAGTCCCTTTGAAGATTTATCAGATGAAGATAACTTTATAAAAGAAATTAAAAATAATATGAATATTGGATTTAATGGAAAAATTTGTTTTCATCCATCTCAAGTTAGAATAATAAATAGTATTTATAAAAATAGTTATTATTATAAGGATTAATATGAAAGGAGAAAATGTGAAGAATTCTAATGAAATACCTGATTTTATAAAAGGTTATGGAAAAGTTAAGCTTTACAATGAAAATAAAGCTAATGAAAAACCACAGGATAAAATTTTAAAGAACATACAAGAAAGCATAATTAAAAGTAATTTGATAAGTGGAATGACTATTTCCTTTCAAACTAATCATAGAAATAATAATAATATTTTAAATTTAATAATTGAAGAAATTGATAAGTTAGGAATAAATGACATAAATTTAGTTGTTTCTTCTCTTGGTAAAATACATGAACCTTTAATTAAATATATTAAAAAAGGAGTAATAACAAAGATAAGTACTTCTGGGATTAGAGGAGAAATAGCAAAGGAAATTTCAATAAATAATATATTAAAAAATCCTGTTGTTTTTAGGAGTTCTGGAAATAAGGTTAATTCAGTACTTTCTGGGAAATTAAAAATAGATGTTGCTTTTTTGATTGCCTCATCTTGTGATACAATGGGAAATTTTAATGGTATTGAGGGTCAATCAGCATTTGGTTCAACTGGTTATTCTATGACTGATACGAAATTTGCAAATAAAGTTATTGTGATTACAGATAATATTGTGACCTTTCCTTTAGGAAAAATTTCAATATCCATGGACTATGTAGATTATATAGTCAAAATAAAATCATTGACTATTAATACGAATTTTTTAAATTCTATTAAATTAACTAAAAATCCAAGAGAATTGATAATTGCAGAAAAAGCTGCAGAGCTTCTTATTAAATTAGGATATATTAAAGCTGGATATTCTATTCAACCAGGACCTGGGGGATCATTCTTAGCAATATGTAAATTTCTTAAAGAATATATGAAAAAAAATGAAATTAAAGGATCTTTTCTAAGTGGCGGAATTTCTGCTTATTTAGTAAATTTATTAGAAGAGGGATACTTTGAAAATATTTTTGATTTGCAAAGTTATGATGTTGTTTCTGCTAAATCTTTATTAAACAATGAAAAACATATAGAAATTTCAGATGCTTCCTATAATGAAATTTTGTCTAATTTGGATATAGCAATTGTAAATGCAACAGAAATAGATATTGATTTTAATATAAATTTATTAACAGGATCTAATGGTATTATAATGGGAGTTCCCACAGTGACACAAGATATTGCTCGCACTTCAAAAATTACAGTTGCAATGTCTTCATGTATGAGAAAAAGAATTCCTATAATAACTAAAAAAGTAACAAATGTAGTCATTCCTGGAAAAGATATTGATATATTAGTAACAGAAAGAGGAATTTGTATAAATCCTAGAAGAAAAGATTTAATTAAAATTTTAAAGAAAGAAAATATAAAATTAACTAATATAAAGAAATTATACGAAACAGTTACTAAAATAACAGGGGTACCTAAGAAACCAATTTATACAGAAAATATAGTTGGGGTAATAGAATCTTCAGATGGGAAAGTAATTGATATAATAAAGCAAATAAAAAAATAATATTTTATTAAAGAAAAGTCCTAGAAAAATCTAGGACTTTTTTAATGATTTTAATCCAAAAACAATTAAAATCATTCCAACTGCTATATTTAAAATAGTTATTATATTTTCTGGTAAAAAATTAGTTACTAAACTGCCTCCTAAAGCAACTAAAGTTAAAAAAAATAAAGTTGAGAGACAAGCTCCTATTCCAAAAAAATAAACATTTTTTTTAGTAATATTTTCTTCTATTATTTTAGTGGAAAATACTCCTGCCCAAAATATAATACCTAAAGGGTTAGAACCTGTAAGTATAACTGCTTTTAAAAATATGTTTTTAGATGTAACTTCTTTTAAAAGATTGATGTTTGGCAAAATAGAAATTCCAAAGGAGGATAATATAAAGCTTAGACCAAAAACAATTAAAATTCCTCCTCCAAAACAGCTTATGAACTGTTTAATTCTCTTGGATTTTTCAAGAATTTTTCCAACACCTAAAATAGCTAATAATATAAATAGAGCATCTGTGAAAACTACCCCTAAAACTCCAAACTCTGAAAATAAAAATCCAGAAGAAATAGCAGTGTTAAAAATAAATAAACAAACAGGACCAACAGCTAATTGAAGTAACATTCCAAATTTAAAACCTTTAAAAATCATAATACCTCCATTTACTTATTTTATAAAATATTTATTTCTGTTTTTATATTTTTGACTTCCTAAGAGTCCAAAACTTTCAAATTTTAATACAAAGGAACGAATAGTGGCGTAAGCTGCATTTCCAAAGGTTTTTTCTAATTCCTTTGTTGTGAATTCATTTTTCCCATAGTGAGATATAACAAAGTTCCAAAGTTCCTTTTCCTTTAAGGTTATTTCCCCTGCATTTAATTTTTCTAAAAATATATCAAAGACACTTTCTTCATTTCCACTAAATTCCAGTTTATTATATACATTTTCTATAAAATAATTTATAAAAGGTGTTACATCAATAACCTTTGACATTTTTTGATTTTCTTCTATAATTTGAAAAGCTTTATAATATTTCTTTTTACTATGATTTATATGCTTTGAAAAGGATACAAATAGAGAAGTAGGATATCCCTTTTGAACTAAAAACCATAAATGTAATAATCTTGCCATTCTTCCGTTGCCATCAAAGTAAGGATGAATATATGCTAAATAAAAATGTATAATTACAGATTTTATAAAATCATCTATATCTGATTTATCATTGATAAATTTTATAAATTTGTCCATGTATTCAGGTAATTTTTCATAGGCTAATCCTTGGTGAACCTCTTTTCCTCCAACAACAAATACTTTATCGTGACGATAGAAGTGACCCTCTAAAAGCTTGCTTTCCCCTTGTAAATAATTTCCAATTGCTAAATCATATAAAGTCTTTAAATTCTCCTTGTTTATCTTATTTGAATTATCACTTATAAAATCAAGAGCATTTTTTATTCCCATTATGTGATTATCTCTATTGCCACTAATAGCATAGCCATTTAAAACATTTTCAATGTTTTTTCTTTCTGAATGTATATTTTCTATTTCTAAAGTAGAATAAATTTCTTCATTCATTGCATTAAATCCATAATTATATTCTGTTAAATTTGGTTTTATCAAATTTTTTATACAGTTAATATTTAGGGAAACTTTACTTGGTATAAAAACAAAATTATTCTCAGTAAAATCTTTTAATTCTATTTCTCTAAACATAGTTGATTTTAATATATCTATACAGTTAGAAACCTCTTTCTCTGAGTATTTATATTTTAATTTTTTAAGGTTGAAAAAATCATTATCATTGATTAGATTAAAAAATAAAGTTGTTTCCATATTACCTCCCTTTAACTGATACTAATTGATACTAATATATATCAGTTTACCATTGATTTATAAATTTTGCAAGTAATTTAAAAAGAACTTAATTTCTTAAGTTCTTTCTAAAGTGATTGGCTTTATGTTAAAAGATAAAAATAATATCTTCTAAGAGTATATTAATTGTGTTTTAAAATGACTCTTCCTATAATTTTTCCTGCAAGCATGTCATCTACTTTTTGTGAAATTTCTTCCAAAGGAACTTCTGTTATACCAGATTCTAAGTTAGTACCTTTCCATTCCATTGCTAATTTTTCCCATACAGCAACTCTTTTTTCCATAGGACATTGAACAGAGTCAATACCTATAAATCTAACTCCTCTTAAAATGAAAGGGTAAACATTGGCATTTGGAATATCTCCTCCAGCTATATTTCCACAACTAGTTATAGTTCCACCATATTTAAGAGTTCTTATTCCAGTTGATAGAGGATTTCCTCCAACAGTATCAATAATTCCTGCCCATCTTTGTTTTAATAATGCTTTTCCAGATTTATCATCAATTTCTTCTCTAGATAAAACTCCCTTAGCTCCCAAATCCATAGCAAATTTTTCTTCTTGTGGGTTGTTAATAGTTGTATAAACATTATATCCTAATTTAGTTAAGAATTTAACTGAATGACTTCCAACTCCTCCAGTTCCTCCAATTACTAAAATATCTCCATCTTCAGGCTTAACTTCTCTAATTAATTCAAAAACTGATAGAGCAGCAGTGAATCCAGCAGTTCCATAAATAACTACTTCTTCTAAAGATAAATCCTTTGGTTTTTTTACAACCCAAGAAGAGGGAACTCTAATATATTCTCCAAATCCTCCATCAGTATTCATTCCTAGATCATATCCAGTAACTATAACTTCTTCACCCTTTGTAAAAGTATCAACTGTTGATGATTCAATAATTCCTGCAGCGTCAACTCCTGGTGTATGAGGATATTTTCTAGTAACTCCTCTATTTCCAGTACATGATAATGCATCTTTATAATTAAGAGATGAATATTTAACTTTTATTACCACTTCACCCTCTGGTAAATCATTAATATTTCTCTCTACTATTTTTCTAATAAATTTTCCATCTTCTTCAAAAATTCTTAAAGCTTTAAATAACATATGTCCCCCTTGATAATCAATTAGTACGGTTTCGTACTTTATTTGTAACAAAGTGATTATACACTAAATTAAAAAAATTGTCAATTTTTATTTTCTTCTGTTAAAAAATTTTTTCTGACTTTTCTAAGTAGTGTAACTAAAAGTTCCTTTTCCTCTTCTGTAAAATCAAAGTATGTTTTATCTAAAAGGTTATTACTTATTTCTTTAAAAGATTCTTTAAATTTCCATCCACTTTCAGTAAGTGTTATTTCTATTATTCTAGCATCATCTTTATTTTTTTCCTTTGATATATATCCTAGTTTTTCTAATTTCTTAACCATATCTGTTATAGTTGATTTTCTTTTTCCTGTTTTACTTACAATTTCATTAATTGTTATTCTTCCCTTACTTCCATATAATAAAGAAAATATTGTTCCATGAGAATTAATAATATTTTTAATTTCCTTTCTTCTCAGTTCTTCATTAATGTATTGACTACTTTTCTCATTAATTATTGAAATTAAACCTATTATAGTTTTTGTATTATTCATGCTCGCCCCTTCTGCTTAACTAATTATGTTAAATCTTTTAAATATTTTTTCATTTCTTCCTTTGAAAATATGAACTCTGGCATCCCTGTTGAATAGGGTGCTAAAGTATAATGTGGGTATGTAACAATTAGCTTGTCCCCATTAAAATAAACATTTGCATTTTTTAATTTAACTGCATCACTTTCTAGACTATCTTGAAAATAGAAAACTTTAGTTTCATCATTATTTGATTTTTTAAAATCTTTTTCAATGCTTTCTAAAATTTTATTTTCAATATCTGCTTTTCCCTCTTCTGTGATAATATCTTCTATTGTTAATTCTTTTCCTGACTTATTAGAATAGTTATATGAAGATACCCCAGTTAATCCATGGGCTCCCCCTTGGTAATAATAAGTACTTAAAAATAGAAGTTATTCCAAATTCATTTTCATAAGTTTCATAGGATATTTTTTCCTCATACTTAATGGAATTATTCATATTTTCTTGTAAATATTTAATTTCTGGTAATTCTTCCTTTAAATTATTTTTACTATTTTCTATCATTTCCTTAAATTTTTCATTTTCCAAAGAAAAATCCTTGTTTTTAAAGGAAAGCTGAGGTACTGAATAATTATAAGAATAATATTTATTTTCACTATTTTCTTTAATGTTTTTAATAACTATCTTCTTTTCCCCTATACAGCCTACTGATGCAATTAATAGAAATAAAGTTATTGTTTTTTTCATTTATTTATTTTCTCCCTTTGTAAAAGTATAAGAGGGTAGATGTAAATCTACCCTCAAGTTTTAATCAGTTAGTATTTTTGTAATTAAAGGCTCAAATTTATCTTTTTTAGCATTACAAATAGGACAAGTCCAATTCTCTGGTAATTCTAAAAACTTTGTATTTGCCTCTATATTAGTTTTAGGACTACCTATTTCAGGATCATAAACATAATTACAAACAGTACATTTCCATTTTTTCATATTCTCCCCCCTTATTTTATTATTTATGTTTTTTATGTTTTGAAGGAACTACAGCCCAAGCTCTTACTGGAAGTCCATTGGCTCCAGAAATCTTTGGAGCAGCTATAAAGATTAATGCTCCTGTTAAAGGAATCTTATCTAAATTAGTTAACATTTCAATTTGAAACTTATCTTGAGCTAATACATATCTTTCAGCTTGAAGATCCCCAGCAGCAGCACTGGTAATTGCAGAGTCTGTATCTAAAGTTTCATGTCCTATACCTGCAACTTCCCTCTCTTTAAATAGATAATTTAAAGTTTCTATTGTCCATCCTGGAAAATGTTCTTTTCCATCATAATCTACATTTTCCAACAAAGTTTTATCAGGCCATCTTTTACTCCAGTCAGTTCTCATAGCAACAAAACTATTTTTTGGAATTCTTCCATGTTTAATTTCAAAATTAGCAATATCCTCTAGGGTTAATTCATAATCAAAGTTATTTTTCACTTGTTCACTAACATCTATAATAACTAAAGGAAGCACAGTATCTTTAATATGAAAATCATCAGAATTTCTTCCATTTTCTATAAAGTGCTTGGGATAATCTATATGAGTTCCAAACTGTCCTGGAAATTTAAAGCTTTGAATCTGTAGTGGCATTCCTTCTATATAGTCATAATTAACTAGCACAGTTCCAAGCTCAACAGCACCCTTTGGAATTCCATCCCAAAAAGGACTTTCATTTGTTAGTGTGTGGGATAACTCTATCCACTCTAGGTCTTTTAAATTTTCTAATAATTCCCATAAATTCTCTGTCATAAATACCTCCTTGTTACTATATTATTACTTAAACATATATTTTGTTAAGATAGGTTTTCTTGATTGAGATTTGTCGTTAAAGTATTCATAATATGATAATAGTGAGAATCCACAATCAATGGCAATTACATCTTTAATTCCTAAACTTTGTAATATTAAAGCACCGTTATAACTTGTCATTCCTGTTTTACAATGTATATATATAGTCTTATCCTTAGGTATCTCATTTATTCTATCTCTTAATTCTTCAATTGGAATATTAACAGCACTAACTATATGTCCAATATCAAATAATGCTCTAGGTCTTACGTCTAATATATAATCATTATTTTCAACTAATTCTCTTACCTTATCAAATGAACAATGTCTGTAAGTATCACTCATTAAGTTACTTGCTATATATCCAGCATAGTTAACTACATCCTTTGCTGTTCCAAATGGAGGAGCGTAACATAGTTCTAAATCCTTTAAATCATAAATAGTTCCATTATATTTTAAAGCAGTTGCAATTACATCTATTCTTCTAGCAACATCTCCCTTTCCAATGGCTTGAGCTCCTAAAATTCTTCCTGTTGGGATTTCATAAACTAATTTAAAATACATTGGATTGGAATTTGGCATTATACTAACACTATCATGGGCAACTAAGGATACAGTATCATAATCTACATTTAGATTCATAGCTTTAATAAATCCCTCATTTAGACCTGTGGAAGCTCCATTATAATCAAAAACTTGAATTATTGAAGTTCCTATATATCCTCTATTATCAACTGGTAAATTATTTATATGATCTGCAACAGCTCTTCCTTGTTTTTGTGCTGGACCTGCCAATGCAAGTTTAAAGTAATCATGGAATAAACTACCATAAACTTCCACAGCATCTCCAATTGCATAAATATCAGGATCATTTGTCATATAGTTTTGGTTTGTTTTTATTCCTCCCATTTTACCTATATCTAAATTAGCACCTTTAGCTAAAGTAGTTTCAGGGGATACACCTATTGCCATAAATACAACATCAGTGTCCACTTTTTCCCCAGAAGAGAGAAGAACTTTATTTTCTTCAAAGCCTTCTACTTTTTTGTTTAATATTAAGTTAACTCCTTTATCAGTTAACTCCTTATGGAAAATTTGCACCATATCATAATCGAAGGGTTTCAATAGTTGAGGCATAGCTTCTATTAAAGTAATGTTATATCCAACTTCCTTTAAGTTCTCAGCTGTCTCAACTCCTATAAATCCACCTCCAATTATTGTTACTTCTTTTACTTTCTTATTATCTAAAAATTTAATAATATTTATAACATCCATTACATTTTTAACTGTAAATACTTGTACTTTTTCTATTCCTGGAAATTTAGGAACAATTGGATTTGCTCCTGGGGATAAAATAAGTTTATCATATGTTTCTTCATACATACTTTCAGTTTTTAAATTTTTTATTTTAAGTTTTTTATTTTTTCTATCTATTTCAATTACTTCTGTATTATTTCTAACATCAACATTGAAATTATCTAAAAATCCTTTAGGGCTAGTGACAATTAGATCTTCTGTGTTCTTTATAACATTTCCTAAACGATATGGAAGACCGCAGCTTGAAAATGAAACATGTTCTCCCCTTTCAAACATGATAATCTCATCCTCTTCATTTAGTCGTCTTAGTCTTGTGGCAACAGAAGCTCCTCCAGCTACCCCTCCAACTATAACAATTTTTTTCATAAACATCTCCCCCTTCTGTAAAATTAAAACTAAACATGTTATATACACTATTAGACTTAATTTAAAGCAATTTGGTTGTGTAAATAAAATAAAACTTCCCTATTTATTCTTCTATCTTTGACCCTTGAAAGGTATTTTCAAGTTTCATATTTTTATGTATGCTGTTTAAGACTTTTCTTTTATTTAAAGACCAAGTGGGCAACAGTAAATCTTCTTTTTTAGGGTCCCCAGTTAGTCTATGGATCACTATATTCTTATTTAATCTTTCCAGTAGAGAGATTACAGTTTCCACATACTCATCTTCATTATAGATTTTAAATGAATTTTCATTGTAGTATTTTTCCAACTTACTATTTTTTAAAATATAGAGCATATGAATTTTTATTCCCCAGGAACCAACACTATTAATTAGTTTAACTGTGTTATATAAGTCTTCTTTTTTTTCTGTTGGTAGGGATACTATCATATGAGTTACAAATTTAATATTTTCTTTTTTTAAATTTTTTGCTGTTTCAATGTATGTACAAGTGTTGTACCCTCTATTTATAATTTCACCTATACTGTCACTAGCACTTTGCAATCCCAATTCTACCCATAAAAAATATTTCTCATTAATTTTTTTAAGTAATTGTAAAACATCTTCTCCAATACAATCAGGTCTAGTTGCTATTGCTATTCCAATTACTTTCTCATGAGCTAGAGCTTGGAAATATATTTTTTCTAAATATTTAATATCCCCATAGGTATTAGTAAAGTTTTGAAAATAAGCAATAACCTTATTATCCTTATTTTTAGATTTAATAAATTCCAGTTGCTCGTCAATTTGATCACTTATGTTTTTTCTTCTAGACCCTGCAAATTCTCCACTTCCAACATCACTGCAGAAAATACATCCTTGTGATGATATTGTTCCATCTCTATTTGGACAAGTAAAGCCCCCATCCAATGAAACCTTATATATTTTTTTTCCAAACTTATCCTTTAAATAGTTATTCAAAGAATAAAATCTATCATTATTCATTGGTTTCTTCCCTTTTTAATTTTTCTTTTCTATAATTGTCCATTTCTATTTTAGAAAATATACATCCACAATAATCTTGTCTGTATAAGTTGTATTCCTTTGACAGCTTAATTGATTCTTGATATCTTCCCTTTTTCTTAAAGTCATTATATAGATAATTAACTAAATATTTATTTTCTAAATTTTCTCCAATTTCATTTATCCACTTGGAATTTTTTAATGGACTTATACTAAGAACACTTGCAAAATAATCATAATTATTTTCACTAGCATGTTTAGCTGTTTCTTCAAGACGGATAGTATAGCATTTATAACATCTTTCTCCACCTTCTTTTAAATCTTCCATTCCCTTAACCTTGTTAAAAAAATCTTCCACAGGGTCATATCTTCCCTCTTCTATATCTATATTATACTTTCTTTTACTAATATATTCTTTTAGTTCTATTAATCTTTTCCCATATTCATCCTTTTCAGTTGTATTTGGATTATAGTAAAATAAAGTTATTTTAAAATATTCCATTAAAGTTTCTAAAACTCCTGAACTGCAAGGGGCACAACATACTTGTAATAATAGTTTTGGTTTATCCTTTTTATTTTCAATTGATTTTAATTGACGCTCCATTTCAAGTTCATAATTAATTTTTATCTTATTCTTTTCTAATTTCATATAACACCTCTACTATATTTTAGTATACTTCCTACCTAATATCAAGAATCAATTGAAAAAAATAAAAAAAGGCATATAATGCCTTTTTTTATTAACCTTTTTTAACAACAGATGTTTTTAATTGCATTGGCCCAAAACCTGGTATTTTACAATCAATATCATGATCCCCATCAGTAAGTTTTATATTTTTCACTTTAGTTCCTCTTTTAATAACTCCAGAACCTCCACCAATTTTCAAATCTTTTATGATTGTTACAGAGTTTCCATCACACAGTACATTTCCATTAGCATCTTTATAAATTTTCTCATTGATCTCTTCTTCAACATTTTCTTCAGTCCACTCATAAGCACATTCAGGACAAACAAATAAATTTCCATCTTTATAAGTGTAAGCTGAATCACATTCAGGGCAATTTGGTATTATTTTCATTATCTCCCTCCAATAAATTAATATATGTTTGGACATTGTACTATATTTTTGATTTTTTGTCAATTTTTTAATTGATATATCTAATACCTTGGCTTTTTTTCCCCTGTTCCACTCTTCCCTCTTCCTTTAGCTCATCTATTAATTTTCTAACTTTATACTCACTTATGTTGTATGTGTTCTTTAGAATTTTGAATATCTTAGTTCTTCCTATGGAAACTTCCTTAATACAGTGATCCTTTATAATATTTAATATATCTTTTTTTATTTCTTCCCTATTGAAAATTCTTTTTTCTTTTCCACATTTTATCTTATCTTTTAGAAAATCATTTTCCATTAAGGTGTCTATGGTTATTAAATTAGAATCACTTAAAAGTATAGCGTAAGATATTGTATTTATTAATTCCCTTACATTTCCCTCCCATGGATAATTTTTTAAAAAATCCATAGCCTTCTTTGAAATTTCATAGTTTTCATAGGAATTTTTAACTAGGAAGTCTTCTATAATAGTTTCAATATCCTCTTTCCTTTCCCTTAGGGGAGGTATTCTTAGGTATCCGCTTCTCAATCTATAGTATAAATCCTTCCTGAATCTGTTCTCCTTGCACATTTGATAAATATCCTTGTTTGTAGCTCCTATAATTCTAATATCTATTGGAATTATTTTCTCTCCTCCTATTCTCACTATTTCCTTTTCTTCTAAAACTCTAAGGAGTCTTGACTGTATCTTTAAACTTATATCCCCTATTTCATCAAGGAATATTGTCCCCCCTTGAGCAAGTTCAAAGAATCCCTTTTTCCCCTTTGGACTTGCTCCAGTAAAGGCTCCCTTTTCATAGCCAAAAAGTTCACTTTCTATAATAGTTTCATTTAATGATGAAAAATTAATAGGAATAAATGGATTATTTTTTCTACTTGAAGAATTATGTATAGCAGATGCAAAAAGTTCCTTCCCTGTTCCTGTTTCCCCTTCTAGCAAAACAGTTATTTCACTTTTGGATAATTTTTCTATCTTATTTTTTAAACTAACTATTTTTTCAGATTCCCCAATTATATGATTTAGAAAATACTTACCTTTAAAATTTGATTCCAAATGCATGTCTTCCTTATATATGCTTATATATGTGAATTTGTTAAATATATTCTTTTTTAAAATAAATTTACTGTTGTTTATTAATGCTGTCTTTGAAAAGTTATTTTTATCCTTTAAAAATTCCAGTATTTCCCCTTGTTTTAAGTATTTTTTAGAATTTTCATATTTAATTTGTAATTTTATATGTTTTACAATATCATTTTCAAAGGAAAACTCTTGCAGTTCATCCTTATAGAAAATAATATAATTTTTATCAAGGGTGTCTATAATGTTAAATAAACTATCCCTCTTCTCCTTTTCTTTTCTCATGGTCCTATGCTTTTCTTCATTTAATTTTACTATTTTATTTAGAAAATTATTTGATATTCTACTACTATTTAAAGAGAATAAGTCCAACTTATTTAATATTAATATTAAAGTTTCCATTTCAATTAATCTAGATCCTATATCATATATTTTTTCAACAAAGGGTGGTACCTTGTCCACTTCCCCTGGAGTTACTGCAATTTTAAATTTTTTAATAATTCCTGATTTTTCAGGATAATAGGGTATGAATTTAATGTGCTTTATACCTATTTCTTCCAATGATGTAAGAGCTTCATATGTGGATTCCCTAGAGTCATTTACAAAAATAACTTCATTTCTGTCTTTTATATTGAACAAAATATCAATATTGTTATAATTTATTGTTCTCTTAGCAACAATTGAATTTTTTAATTGGAAACTTATTTTTCTTTTCTTTACCTTTTCAAATGTATAATTGCTTGAGAAAACTATTAAATCTCCATTAATTTCATTTTCTCCAATCTCATCCAAAGAATATCCATTAATAATAACATCTTCAAACAATAAATCTTTAAGTTGTTTTAATAGATTGATTTTAGTTACATAAGTTCCTGCTATTAACGTTATAACTTTCATAATTTCTCCTTTGTTTTGGATATATTTTGGTGTTGTATTAGTATAACATAAATAAATTTAAAATATATGATTTTTATTAAAAATTTTATTTTAGCTTTGTGTTTTAAAATAGAAAATACATAGGTTTTATGTTCCAATGAAGAAAATAAAAGCTTTGGCATTGAAATTGCTTTTTAATACTACAATAAAGTTTATGGAGGGAATATATGAAGAAAAATGTAAAAAGAAAACCAACGGTTAAAGAGGGATTATTTCCAATTGTATTTATGATTTTAGCCCTATCTATAGGATATGGATATTTAAGATTTAGAACAGAGCCTATTCTGATTTTATCTGCCTTTGTTGCAGGAATATTAGCTTTAAGATTGGGCTATACTTGGGAAGAAATGCAAGAAGCAATTATTGATAAAATTGGAAAGGCAATGCCAGCCACATTAATATTATGGAGTGTTGGATTATTAATTGGTTCTTGGATGTTCTCAGGAACAGTTCCAATGATTATATACTATGGTGTTCAAATTGTAAATCCAAGATTTTTACTTGTAACATCTTTTCTAATAACAGCTTTAGTTTCAACAGTTACAGGAACTTCTTGGGGAAGTGCAGGAACTATAGGTGTTGCTCTTATGGGAATAGCTGGAGGTCTTGGAGTTTCATTACCTGCCACAGCAGGTGCCATTGTTGCAGGAGCTTATTTTGGAGATAAATTATCACCTCTTTCAGATACTACAAATCTTGCTCCAATAGCTGCAGGAAGTGAATTATATGAACATATAAGACATATGCTTTATACAACAATACCAGCAGCTTTAATTTCAATTGTTATTTATTTATTTGTTGGATTAAAGGCAACTGGTGAAGTTGCAACTCCTGAAAAAGTTACAATGTTATTATCTCAACTTGACAATATGTTCAGTTGGAATATAATATTAATACTTCCAGTTTTATTAATTATAATTGGTTCAGTTAAAAAATGGCCATCTATTCCAACTATGCTTGGAACAAGTTTGTTTTCAGTAGTTTTAGGGGTTATAGTTCAAGGGTTTACTTTGAAAAATGGTTTTGCTGCTTTAGTTAAAGGTTTCAATATTAATATGACAGGTTTTCAAGGAACTGTTATGCCAGATGTAATTAGATTAATAAATAGAGGTGGAGTAGTATCTGTTACAGGAACTACAGTATTAATATTTTGTGCTATGGGTTTTGCTGGAATTATAAGTGTTTCAGGAATGTTAGATGTTGTATTAGGAGAAATACTTTCTAGAGTAAAAACAACAGCTGGTATAATTAACTCTACTATTTTATCATGTTTCACAATGGCCTTTGTTACAGGAAGTTCTTATTTAACAATACTTATACCTGGTGAATTATTTCAAGCTACATATGTTAGAAGAGGGTTACATCCTAAAAACTTATCAAGAACACTTGAAGATTCAGGTACTGTATTAGTTCCATTGGTTCCTTGGTCTGCAGCAGGAGCCTATATGACTGCAACACTTGGAGTTTCAACTTTTTCCTATGCTCCTTGGGCAATATTAAACTATTTAGGAATAGTTATAGCAATAATTTTAGCTTTCACTGGTATTGGTATAGCAAAATTATCCAAAGAAGAACAAGAAACATATATGAAAAAATTAAATATTACAGAGGAGGAATAGAGAGGGATGTTCATACTTATAAAAAATATAGACATCTATTCTCCTGATTATATAGGGGAAAGGGATGTATTAATATGTAATGATAAAATTATAGAGATAGGTGAAGATATTTCCTATAATTTAAAAAACTTAAAAACAATTAATGGAAAAGGAAAGAAGCTAATTCCAGGGATAATGGATCAACACATTCATGTTACTGGTGGAGGGGGAGAAGGAAGTTTTAAAACTAGAGTTCCTGAGGTTAATCTTTCTGACTTAGTTAAAGGGGGAATAACAACTGTAGTAGGACTACTTGGAACAGATTGTCTTACTAGAAGTATGGAGAATTTAGTTGCAAAAACAAAGGCTCTAAAGGAAGAGGGAATAAATGCCTATTGTCTAACAGGGGGATATGAATTTCCTTCACCTAATTTAACAGGAAATGTAAAAAAAGATATTATGTTTATAGAGGAAGTAATAGGGATTAAAATAGCCCTTTCTGATCATAGATCATCATTAATTAACAATCATGAATTAGGAAGACTTGTTACTGAAGCAAGGGTTGGAGGAATGCTTTCTGGAAAAGCAGGATATGTTACTTTACATATGGGAGATGGAGTAAGATCCATACAGCCTATATTTGAAATTCTAGAAAATTCAGATATTCCAATTAATCATTTTAGGCCTACACATGTTGGAAGAAAAAAGGAATTATTCTATGATTGTATAAAATTCAATAAATTAGGAGGGTATATAGATATTACTGCTGATGATAATGGGAATATAATGAAACTACCTGATCTTTTCAATGTATTAAAGGAAAATAACAGTGATTTTTCAAAGATAACTTTAACTTCTGATGGAAATGGAAGCTGGTCAAACTATGATGCCTCTGGGAAAATGATAGAAATAGGAGCATCTAAATGTGACGCTGTTTTAAATAAAATTATAGAATTAGTAAAAAATAATATTTTCCCTTTGGAAACTTCCATAAAATTTGGAACATCCAATGTTGCCACAGCCATTGGTATTTCAAAGAACAGAGGTTATATTAAAGAGGAATATTTTGCAGATGTACTTATATTAGATGAAAATCTAGATTTGGATTTTGTTATAAGCAATGGTAAAATAATGATGGAAAATAAAAAAATAGTTGTTAAGGGCACTTACGAAAAATAATGGATTCACTCTACTTTATGATATAATGAAGTAGAGTGAATTTTTTTAGAAAGGAAGTGAAGATATGGGTGCTTTAACTGGATTAAAAATACTAGATTTTTCAACATTGCTACCAGGACCCTATGCAACTTTAATGTTGGCAGATTTAGGTGCTGAAGTTTTAAAAATAAGTTCTCCCACTAGAGGTGATATAGTAGCTGACTATCCTCCATTTATTAAAGGAAGTAACTTATCTGCAAACCAAGCTTGGCTAGGAAGAAATAAAAAAAATATGTTTTTAAATTTAAAATCAGAAGAGGGGAAAAATATAATTAAAAAATTAATTTTAGAATATGATATTTTATTGGAACAGTTTAGACCTGGAGTTATGAAAAAATTAGGTCTTGATTATGAAACTTTAAGGAAAATTAATCCAAAATTAATTTATTGTTCTCTCACAGGTTATGGTCAAAGTGGTCCTATGAAAAATAATGCAGGTCATGATATTAATTATCTTGCTAGAAGTGGAAACATGTCTTATTCTGGTAGAAAATCAACTGGCCCTGTTTTAACTAATATGCAAATAGCTGATATGGGAGTTGGATCTCTTCATTCTGTTGTTGGAATTCTTGCTGCTGTAAATTATAGGAATAACACAGGGGAAGGGCAATACATTGATGTTTCAATGTTAGATGGCTTAATTCCATTTCACGCAATGGAAGGGGCAAGTTTTTTAGCCACAGGAATAGAATCTAAAAGGGAAGAAACTAGATTAAATGGTGGAGATATTTATGATTTTTATAAAACTAAAGATGATAGATATTTAAGTGTTGGAGCTTTGGAACCTAAATTTTGGAGGAATTTTTGTAAATGCATAGAGCTTCCTCAATTAATTGAAAAGGAAATTACATTAGAAAATATTCTAGAAATAAAAGAAATTATAAAAAATACATTAAAGGGAAAAACTCTCAGTGAGTGGATGGATGTATTTAAAGGAAAAGATGTGTGTGTTGAACCTGTTTTAAATATGAAAGAAGCTTTAATGGAAGATGATCAAATTAAAGCTAGGGAAATGGTTGTGGAAGTAAACATTTCAAATGATAATGATTTAAAAATAAAACAAATGGGCTCTCCTATAAAATTATCAAAATGTCCTGTTAAATATTCTAAAAGTGGTTATCCACTTGGTTATCACACTAAGGAAGTTTTAGTAAAACTTGGATATAATGAAGATGAAATTAAAAAGTTATTAAAAGATGAGATTATATAAAAACTGTTGCCCTAGCAACATCTAATTTATAGAAAAAAGCTTATAATTACATTATGAAATATAAATAAATTAATTATAAGGATGGTAGATATTATGGAAAAAGAAAGAAAAGTTTGGATGAATAAGGCTGATAGTTTTGAAGTTATAGATGTAAGAAAAGCAAGTAATAATTTTTTACCAGGTATGTTGAAAAAAGGTGAATCAAAGGAAGTTGGAGAAGGAATTGCAGTTATTCAATCCTTTGAACCAAAACCTCTATACAAAGCTTATGAAGCTTTAGGTTATGAACACTATACAGAAAAAATAAGTGAAGATGAATATAAAACATATTTCTTTAGAATAACTAAAAAGGAAATGAGTCAAAAAAGTGGAGATATGCCCTTTAAACCAACTTCAATTCTTAATTATAAGGAAATTGATAGTAGACTTGCAGATAAAGTTGTTAATTTTTGGGAGTTTATTTGGGAAAAGGAAAATCCTGCAATTGATTTAAAAACAAAGTTATTACTTTCTTTATCAAATGCAGTTGGAGCAGGAAGATATAGACAAGCTACAAGGGAACTTGTAAAGGCTTACTCAATAGGTCTTAAAACAGAAGAATTAGATGAATTATTTTCTCTATTTGCTTGGAATCAAGGAATTGGATATTTTTCATCAGAAATAGGTCCATCTACTTTATTTAAAACTTATAAGTTTATAAAGAAGGAAGAGGGACTAGGAAGAAGTAGAAAAGAAATCATGGAAAAATTAGTTGAATTATTTGGAGAAAAAAATCCAGATGTAAAAACAGTTTAATTATAAAAGGTAGCATCATTTTGATGCTACCTTTTTTTATCTTGGTGGTTTATAATCAATTGGAGCTGTCCCAAATAAATATTCTTCTTTCTTTAACAGTCTTTCTAAAAGCAACATTTTTTCAGCGATTCTTGTCATACCTCTTACATCATCAAAATCAGCATCTAAGGAAAGATCAAATTTCTTTCTTAAGAATGAATAATTTTTCTTAAGACTACCCATAATTCTTTCCAATGAAGAAGGTTTCCTCAAACAAAATAAAATCTCTTTTTTAATTTCTTGAAGGTCATAGTTTGTTAAATCACCTATTTTCCGACCAAAATTCCTAGCCCATTCATTATCCAATTCTTGGCATAAAAATTTCAAAAAATGCCATGCTTCATAAATATCCTTTGCTTCCTTTATATCTTGTCTTTTCAACCAAACAAAGGCTTGAAGTCTTCTTCTAGAATCCCACCATTTTACTGGACTTTGAAGATCTGATGATGGAATTAAGAATATTTCTTCATTTAATAGCATAGCTCCAAATAATCCAGGGGGATGTCCTAATCTTTTATTTTTCAATGTTGTTCTGTATACTCCACAGCTTGGACTACCTTCCATATATATAAACACTTCTACATTTCCAGCCTTTAAAGTTTCTAAACAGGCTTTTGAGCCACTTAAAAGCTCTTTTGTTAAACGTTTCCCTCTTCTATTTTTAATTTCTGCTATTCCATTTAGAACATCAAAACCATTTCCTCCAATTATTCTTATTGGATATCTTGGAACCCCAAGTCCAGCCATAACCTCAGGACATACAGGATGCCAAATATAATCTGATTTTTCCCTATCTAAATATCCGAGCATATCGTATCCTTTAACATTATATCTAACCTTTGCCCCTATTTGACAAGCAGAAATACCAATATTTATTTTTTCTTCTAACTTTAAATCCATATTTCCTCCTTCTAAAAATTAAATGGGATGCTTATAGTTTCTTTAATATAAGCTTACCTTCTAATTTTTTAAAAGTCAAATTTTATATGAATTTATCAAATATCATTTTCCCAACAGTTAAAATTGAAATACTTATAAATACAGGTCTAACTACAGAGGCACCATTTTTTATAGCAAACTTAGCTCCCAGTTGCCCTCCTATAAACATTACAAAGCTTAAGGGAATAGCATAAATATATATAATCTTTCCTAAAATTATAAATCCAAGAACTGCTGCAATAGCAGCAAAGAAAGTTGTAGCTTTAACATTTGCAGATGCACTTATAAAATCAAAACCATAGATTTTTACATATGCAAATAATAAAAATGATCCTCCTCCAGGTCCAAAAAATCCAATGTAAAAACTAATTATAAAGGTTGCAATTAATCCAATAATATTAGTTTTCATATCCAAATATTTAAATGTATTTTCAAATCCAAGCCTTTTATTGAAAATTACATAAACAGTAAGAAGGATTAAAAGAATCATAACTAGTGGTTCTAAAAACTTGTCGTCTATTTTACTAACTGTATAAACTCCAAGAAGAGAGGAAAAAAAAGCAGCAACTGATGTATATTTTATAATTGAAAAATTAACTTTTCCAGAATAAAAATATTTAAGGGAACTTCCTAAACCTAAAAAAACAGAAGTAAACTTATTAGTTCCCAGAGCAAAATGTATTGGCATACCTGAAAGTATATAGGCAGGAACAGTTATTATTCCCCCTCCCCCAGCTATGGCATCTATAAAGGCTCCAATGAAACAAGCTACACTTAAAAATAAAAATTTACCAATTGAAAAATCAAAGAAAATTGTTTCCATAAATTTCACCTACTTTAATAATATACTAAAGATAGTAGCATATAAAAACATTATAAACAATATTAAATAGACACATTTCTTTGAATATGTTATATAATAATATTATAATATAACAAGAGGGGATTTTTATGAATAATTTAACTGAGGATTCAATTTTTAAATTAATTAAAAATATAGCTATACCTGCAAGTACAGGTTTAGTTTTTAATACTTTTTATAATGTTGTTGATACTTATTTTGCAGGAAAAATTCTAGGAACAGAGGCCCTAGCAGGTATTACAATAGGTTTTCCAATTTACTTTATAATAATTGCAATAAGTACAGGAATAGGAAATGGTACCACTGCTTTAACCTCTATTTCCCTTGGGGAAAATGACATAGATAATTATCATTCCCTAGCTTTAAATTCAATGTTCATAGGTATCATATCAAGTTTAATTTTGGTTTTTTCCATGAAAACTTTTATTCCTTTTTTATTTAAATTTTCAGGTGCTAGTGGACTTGAATTGGAATATGGTGTAAAATACATGAATGTGATATTTCTAGGTTCTGTATTTTTTATACTTAATTCAATATTAAATGCCCTACTAACTTCCTATGGAGATACTAAATCCTATAGAAATTTTTTAATTATAGGGTTCTTTTTAAATATAATACTTGATCCATTGTTTATAATGGGTTGGTTTGGTTTTCCTAAGTTTGGAATAATGGGAGTTGCCCTTGCGACTATTTTTGTTCAAATCACTGGAACTTTTTATTTAGCCAATAGATTATATAAAAATCATGTTTTTAAAATTCATATATTTAAAAGATGTAATTTAAGAATTAAAACTATGCTAGAATTATTAGAACAAGGAATTCCCTCTACTTTAACTACAGCAACCACTGCCCTTGGAGTTTTTGTAATTAATTATTTTATATTAAAAATTGCTCCTGGTCCAGTTACTATAGCTGCCTTTGGTTCTGCTATGAGGGTTGAACAGTTGATTTTACTACCAACAATGGGATTGAATATTGCAGGAATTACAATTGTTGGACAAAATTTTGGAGGAAAAATATTTTCTAGGGTTATTGAAGTTAAAAATAAAATTCTTTTAATTGGAGTGGGATTTATCATTGTAGGAGGAATAATTATATATCCTTTTATATCTTCATTAATTGGAGTATTTGCCTCAGATATTAATGTTGTAACAGCTGGGACAAATTATTTAAAAATAGAAATTTTTGCCCTACCTACATATATAATTTTGGGATTGTATTTAAGCGTTTTACAAGGAATCAAAAAACCTAATTGGTCTGTTTTTATAGGATTATTTAGACAAATTATCATGCCTTTTATTTTATTCAATGTCTTTACAAATATATTTGATTTGGGAATCACAGGTATTTGGATTGGAATTGTTATTGTTAATTGGCTAGCAGTTATATTAACTTATTTTTATAGTGAATATACTTTAAAAAAAATATTATTAGGAGAGAAAAAGTGATTAAAGGTAAAAATTTAACAGATGGAAATATTTTAAAGATTCTTATTTCTTTGGCTTTACCAATTATAGGAACTTCATTTTTACAGATGACATATGGTCTTGTGGATATGATGTGGATTGGTAAACTTGGAAGCAGCGCTGTAGCCTCAATAGGAACAGCTTCCTTTTACATAGGTATGGGTTATGCTATAAACTCTATTATTGTCATGGGGGGAGGTATTAAAGCAGCCCATTGTATTGGTTCACAAAATAAAAAGGATTTACATGAATATATTAATTCAGCTTTTACTGTTAATATAGTAATTTCCATTATATACTTTATTTTATTATATTTATTAAGAGTTCCTCTAATTGGATATTTTAATTTAACTGATGTACAAATTGAAATGGATGCCATTGCATATTTAGTTATAGCAGGATTTGGATTAGTTTTCTTATTTGAGAACATGCTTTTTATGAGAATATTAAATAGTTTTGGGGAAACTAAACTTCCCTTTAAAATAAGCGCCATTGGACTTTTATTAAATATACTTTTAGATCCAATTTTTATATTTCTTTTGGATTACAAGGTAACAGGTGCAGCAATAGCAACTTTATTATCCCAATGTTTTACAACTATACTATATATAATTGTTTCAAGAAAATATTTTGTACTATCTTCTCTTTTTAAAGTTTATTTGGATAAAATAAAAAATATTTTTAAATTAGGTCTTCCTGGAGGAATTCAGAGAATTATATTTACAGGTATCAGTATTGTACTTGGAAAAATAGTTTCTAATTTTGGTTCTGATGCTATTGCAGCACAGAGAATAGGATTACAAATAGAATCCATTTCCTACCTTACAGCAGGAGGATTATACGGAGCAATGTCTGCCTTTGTTGGACAAAATTTTGGTGCTAAGCAATTACTTAGAATAAAGGAAGGATTTAAAATAGCTAGATCCCTAGCTATTGCCTTTGGATTATTTACATCTATTTTATTTGTGTTTTTCCCTGAAAATTTAATGATGTTATTTATAAATGATCCTAAAACAATAGAAATAGGAAGAGATTATTTGACTATATTAGGTTACACTCAAATATTTATGTGTATTGAAATAATTTCAAGCGCTTCTTTCCACGGAATAGGGTCTCCTAATATACCATCCTCTGTAAGTATTATTTTTACAGGAGCAAGAATTCCAGTTGCATATTATTTGTCATCTATATATGGAATTAAAGGGGTTTGGATGGCTATTAGTTTTTCAATGTTAGCAAAGGGGTTAATTACACCTACAGCTTTTACTTTTAAATTAAAAAGTTTAATAAAACAAAATGGAGGAATTTATGAACAAAATAAATTTTAAAGAAATTATTAAGGAAAATAATTTATCTAATTTTTTTAACCAAGGAAACTTTGGTATAGAAAAGGAAAATTTAAGAACTGATTTAACAGGGAATTTAGCCTTAACTGATTTTCCAAAAGTATTTGGAAATAAAATTAATAATCCCTATATAACAGTTGATTTTTCAGAAAGTCAAATAGAAATGATAACACCTGCTTTTAAAAACATAGAGAAAACATATGATTTTCTAAAAAATTTAAATGATATTGTTTCAACTAATTTAACTAATGAATACCTTTGGCCTCAAAGTATACCTTGTATTATTCCAGAGGAAGAAAAGATTCCAATTGCTAGATTTCAAGGGGAAGAGGGGAAAAAATCTGAAGAATATAGGAATCAACTGGCTAAAAAATATGGAAAGAAAATTCAATTAATATCAGGAATACATTATAATTTTTCATTTTCAAAGGATTTTATAAATCTTTTGCATGAAAAATCCAAAAGTGACCTATCTTTAAAGGATTTTAAAGATGAGCTTTATCTTAAAACAACTAGAAATTTCTTTAAATATGGTTGGCTTATTATTTATCTTTTAGGTTCTAGTTCAACAGTGCACAAGTCATATAGAAAAACTTGTATGGAAAATATGGAAAAATTAAATCAAAATTCCTTTTATTTTGATGGAACTCTTTCATTTAGAAATGGTAGATGTGGTTATAAAAACAAAGATAAATTTTTCATTTCCCATGATTCTGTTGAAAATTATGTAAATGATATTAAAGGATTAATAGATGGAAAAATTCTTGATGGGGCTAGGGAATATTATAGTCCAATAAGATTGAAATCAAAGGATCCTAAGAATATTCTTGATTCTCTTTTAAAGGATGGAATAGAATATTTAGAAATAAGAACTGTTGATATAAATCCATTTTCGCAAGTTGGGGTTAATTTAGAAGATTTAAAATTTATTCATTTACTTGTAAAATATTTTGCCATTAAAGAAGAGGATCATGAATTTAATGAAAATGATTATAATAGATTTTTAAAAAATCAAGAATTAATAGCAAATGAAGATAGAAATCCCAACTTAGAAATTACTTGTTGTAAGGATAATCCTATAAAAATAACAGATTATGCTCTTGAAATAATAGAAGATTTAAAGGCTAATTTACAAGAAATCTCTTTGTTTTCAGAGGATGATCAGGAAATTTTAAACTTCCAAGAAAATAAAATTAAAAATCCAGAAAATCTTTATGTTAATAAACTTTTAAAGGAAGTTGAAAAAAATGGATACATAGAATTTCATTTGAAAAAGGCTAAGGAATATTTAGTTCAAAGTGAAAATAAAAGTTTTGCACTAAAGGGATATGAAAATTTAGAACTTTCCAGTCAAATTTTATTAAAGGAAGCTATTAAAAGGGGAATTACCTTTGAAATTTTAGATGAAGGAGAAAATTTCATATATTTCAATAAAAATTCCCACGAAGAATATGTTAAGCAAGCTACAAAAACTTCTTTAGATTCATATATTACAATGCTTATTATGGAAAATAAAGTTGTTACTAAAAAAGTTTTGGAAAAAAATGGAATCTCTGTTCCAAGGGGTCTTGATTATTCTGATAAAGAAACTTCTATAAATGATTTTTATAAATATGACGGGCGTGCAATTGTTGTAAAACCTAAATCTACAAATTTTGGTTTAGGTATTAGTATTTTTAAGGATAAATATGATTTTGAAGATTATAAGAAAGCCATTGATTTAGCATTTAAAGAGGATTCTTCAATTTTAATTGAAGAATTTATTTCAGGAAAAGAATATAGATTCTTTGTAATTGGAGATGAAGTTGCTGGAATTTTACATAGGGTTCCTGCAAATGTTAAGGGAAATGGTAAGTCAAATATCTATGAATTAGTTGAAGAAAAAAATAAAAATCCTTTAAGAGGGAAAGGTTATAAAACTCCCCTTGAAAAAATTAAATTAGGGGAAGCTGAAGAACTATTTTTAAAAAATCAAAATAAAACATTTGATTATATCCCTAAAAAAGAAGAAATTGTGTACTTAAGAGAAAATTCAAACATTAGTACTGGAGGAGACAGTATTGATTATACAGATGATATTTTTGATTCATATAAAGAAATAGCTGTAGCTGCTGCAAAATCTGCAAATGCAACTATTTGTGGTGTTGATATGATGATTAAGGATTTAAAAAATCCAGTTCCACAAGGAAACTACAGTATTATAGAAATTAATTTTAATCCAGCGATCCACATACATTGCTATCCATATATAGGTAAAAACAGACATTTAGGTGAAAAAATATTAGATGTTCTAGGTTATTAAAAACTAATATTTTAAATTAAAACTAGGGTATTCTTCCATTTGAAGAATGCTCTTTTTTATTTCGTGAACTTTCCCAATGGGAGAACCATTCTTTATATATTTTTCAGCAGTGAGAAGATTTTCTCCTTCTATTTGAAGAATAATTTCAACATCTTTATTACTTAGGTTTTTAACATATCCCCTTGCTCCTAGTTTTTTCAATCTCAATCCAACATAGAATCTATATCCTACCCCTTGAACTCTTCCCCTTACTATATATTTATAAGTTTTCATATTCATCTCCCTTTTATAAAAAAAGTAGCAGAAATACAATTTCTGCTACTTTTAAATTAATAGTGATTACTTTAAAGTTATTTTCATTAAAAGGTCTCCAACTTTAACATTTCCCTTTGCAACTACTTCAATATTTTCAACTATATCCATACTTGTAATTATTATTGGGGTTTTTGTTGACTTTGCATTTTTTTTAATAAAATCTAAATCGTATTCTATTAATTTATCTCCCACAGAAACTTTATCAGAAGTACTAACTCTTTTTAAACCTTCACTATTTAGTTTAACAGTATCAATACCAAAGTGAACTATCATTTCCAATTCATCTTTAGTTTCAAAACTAATTGCATGATTAGTATCGAAAATATCTATTTGTGCGTCAATTGGTGAATAAATAGCTCCCTCTGTTGGATCTATTGCGCAACCATCACCAATCATTTTTTGAGAAAAGGCTTCATCTGGTACTTCTTCTAAAGTTATAACCTTTCCATTAAGTGGTGAAAAAATTTCAATTATATTGTGTTTCTTTTTCCCTTTGAACATATTTAAAAATCCCATATTTATCTCCTTATCCTTATTTTATCTTGTTCTAATATTATTTCATATTTTAAATAATAAATCAATAATTTTTATAAAAATTTATTATTTATTTTGAGCCTTTTTCAAATATGAAATTTATGAACTTTATAAATAAACCTCTTGACAATATAGTGAAAAAGGGGTATTATTTATTTGTTAGCAGTCACATGTATAGAGTGCTAAAAAGCTAAAAGGAGGGGATTTATATGAACCAAAATATGTTTACTGAAAATTCAATGCTAGCTTTAAATGACGCGAGAGCCTTAGCTATAAAATATAAACAATCAAGTATTAAGCCAGAGATAATAGCCCTTGCATTACTTTTGAATAAAGAAGGTTTAATTCCAAGAATTATAGAGAAAATGGGATTAAATTTAAATAACATTATTTCTCTTTTGGAAGCAGAAATAAGATCCTATGCAACAGTAGAGGGAAATAACCAAATAGGTCTTGATAATGACAGTAACAAAATAATTATTCAAGCGGAAAAAGAAATGAATAAGATGGAAGATACATATATAAGTGTGGAGCATATTTTCATAGCCTTACTTGAAAATTGTAAGATACTTACAAAATCTGGAATAAAAATTAAAGAATTTAAAGATGCATTAAAGGAAGTTAGAGGAAATCAAAAGGTTGATTCTCAAAATCCTGAGGAAAAATATGAAGTACTTCAAAAATATGCAAGGGATTTAGTAGAATTAGCTAGAGAGGGTAAAATTGACCCTATTATTGGTAGAGATGCAGAAATAAGAAGAACTATTCAAATTATTTCAAGAAGAACTAAAAATAATCCTATTTTAATAGGGGAACCAGGTGTTGGTAAAACTGCAATAGCAGAGGGACTAGCACAAAGAATCCTTAATGGAGATGTTCCAGAAAGCCTTAAAAATAAAAAGATATTTTCCCTTGATATGGGGTCTTTAATTGCAGGAGCTAAATTTAGAGGTGAATTTGAGGAAAGATTAAAAGCAGTTTTAAAGGAAGTTGAATCTTCTGAAGGGAAAATACTTTTATTCATTGATGAAATTCATACTATAGTTGGAGCAGGTAAAACAGATGGAGCTATGGATGCTGGAAATCTTTTAAAACCAATGCTTGCAAGGGGAGAAGTTAGAATAATTGGTGCTACTACAATAGATGAATATAGAAAATATATTGAAAAAGATCCTGCCCTTGAAAGAAGATTCCAAACAGTTTTAATAGATGAACCAAGTGTTGAAGATACTATTTCTGTTTTAAGGGGACTTAAGGAAAAATATGAAGTATATCATGGAATTAGAATTAGTGATAGTGCTATAGTTTCTGCAGCTGTTTTAAGTGACAGATACATAAGTGATAGATTTTTACCAGATAAAGCAATTGATTTAGTAGATGAAGCTGCTGCAATGGTAAGAACTGAAATTGATTCAATGCCTAGCGAATTAGATGAGCTTACAAGAAAATCAATGCAACTTGAAATTGAAAAACAAGCTCTAAAGAAAGAAAAAGATGACGCATCTAAGGAAAGATTACAAATTTTAGAAAAGGAATTATCTGAAATAAACTCTAAGAAAAATATATTAAAATCTCAATGGGATGTTGAAAAACAAGAAGTTGGAAAAGTTAAGGAGTTAAAATCAGATATAGACAAAACTAAACTTGAAATTGAAAAAGCAGAAAGAGATTATGATTTAAATAAATTAGCTGAATTAAAATATGGAAAATTAGCTAACTTAGAAAAAGAACTAAAGAAACAACAAGAAATAACTGACAATAAATTTGACCACGCCCTATTAAAACTAGAAGTTAATGAAGCTGAAATTGCAGATATAGTTTCCAAATGGACAGGTGTTCCTTTGAATAAACTAATTGAAAGTGAAAAGGAAAAAATCTTGAACCTTGAAAAATCTTTAAATAGTAGAGTAATTGGACAAGAGGAAGCTGTAGGTTTAGTTTCTAATACTATTTTAAGAGCAAGGGCAGGACTAAAGGATAAAAACAAACCAATTGGATCCTTTATATTTTTAGGACCTACTGGGGTAGGAAAAACTTATCTTGCTAAATCTCTAGCTTATAATTTATTTGATGATGAAAATAATATGATAAGAATTGATATGAGTGAGTATATGGAAAAATTCTCAGTAACTAGACTTATTGGTGCACCTCCAGGATATGTTGGATATGAAGAAGGGGGACAACTTACAGAGGCAGTTAGAAGAAAACCTTATTCTGTAATTTTATTTGATGAAATTGAAAAGGCTCATCCAGATGTATTTAATACCTTCCTTCAAATTCTAGATGATGGTAGATTAACAGATGGAAAGGGAAAAGTTGTTGACTTTAAAAACACATTAATTATAATGACTTCTAACCTAGGAAGTAATTTTATTTTGGAAGATCCTAATTTAAATGAAGAAACTAGGAAAAAAATAAATGAACTAATGAAACAATCCTTTAAACCTGAATTCTTAAACAGAATAGATGACATTATTATGTTTAAGAGCCTTGATTTTGAATCTATTAGAAGAATTGTTAAATCTTTACTTAAAGAAACAGAAGAAAAATTAAAAGATAAATATATTAAAGTTAAATTTACAGATTCTGTAGTTGATTATTTAGCTACAAATTCCTACGATCCACATTATGGAGCTAGACCTTTAGGTAGATTTATTCAAAAATCCATTGAAACTGATTTAGCTAAAGAGATTTTATCTGGAAAAATCAAAGAAAAGGATACAATATCAGTTGAATTAATTGATGGAAAAATTCATTTTAAAAGTATCTAGTTTTAGATCTTAACATAAATAAAAAAGAGTTGAAGGATATAATCTTTCAACTCTTTTTATTTTATTTCTTATAATTGTCTATTCTTACTTTTTTGTAATTTTTTAACATTTCACAGTGAAAGATTTCTTTTTTTCTTTGAAGAAGAACCTTCTTATAATCGTCATCATAAATAGCTAGTATTTTTTTCAAAATAGCTTTTTTCTTGTCTGTAATCATTGCCATAACGTCACCTCTTTAAAATATTATTTTTTAGATGTTAAATTAAATAACATTAATCCACTTAAAATTATTGTTCCTCCTATGTATGTTGCTGAAGAAGGATATTCACCAATTAGTATACACCCCATTATACCAGATAATAATGGAGTTACAAACATAAAATTTGTAACCTCGCTGGTAATCTTTGCAAGGGATAAAGCTTTAGTCCACCATATATAAGCAATGGCACTTGGAAATATTCCCAAATAAATTATTAAATACCACGCTTTTAATGGAGCACCTATTATTTGAGGAATTGATTCTGGCATAAATATAGAAAGTAAAATCGTTCCTCCAATAATACTATAAGTTGTAGATTGAAAAGCTGTGTAATTTTTTGAATATTCCCTTTGGGTAATGTTATAAATAGCTAAAACAACAGCTGCACATATCATCCATAAAATTCCAACATTTAATGAAAACTCTCCATCCCACAATGTTAAAAATAAAATCCCTACAAATTCCATAATAATTGCAATCCAACCATAAACATTAATCTTTTCCTTTAACAGGAGATTTGACATTAATGCTGTAAGTATTGGAGCAATTGCTATTATAATGCTACTTGTTGCTGAGGTTAAATAAATAGATCCTGTATTAAAAGCTATCATATACATGAAAAAACCCATTCCACCAGAAAATAAAAATTTAGGAACATCTTTAGTTTTAGGTAATCCTATTTTTTTTAAATATCCTATTAAAAGCAAACAAATAGTTGCCGTTAAATATCTAATAAATCCAAGAGCCTGTGGTGTAAAATAAGAAAGAGCCATTTTAGTAACTGGAAAAGCTGAAGCCCACAGGAAAATTGTTCCAAAAGCAAAACATTTGCTTTCGTTATTTTTAATAAAATTCTTCATTATAGTACATCTCCCCCTGAAAAACATTTAAACATCTATTATATAAAACAAGTGTATTTTATATATATAATTATACCTAAAATATTACATAAAAACAACCTAAATTTATTAGAATTTTAAAATTAAGTTGTTCCCATTGCTTTTTTTTATTTTTTGAGTTATAATTTCTAATAGACAAAAATTAATAAAATTATGTTAAGGAGTTTTAATGAAAGTAAATGAAGAGAAAGTTAACTTACTTATGGAGGATGTTTTTTCCAATAAAAAATTAGTTAAATGTGTTTTTTCCAATATGAAAGGAAATTACCCCTATAGTAAAGTTATGATAAAACCCATTTTAATAAAAAATGAATTTTTTTATCAATTTGAAGAGTTCAAAAACAACAAGGCCTACCATTCTAATTTGAATATAGAGGAAGCTTTAAATAAAATATATTTATTACTAGAAAATTTTAATCAATATATGATATTTACAAAGGAAGAAGATATTCAAATTTTAAAAAATAAAAAAGGATTTAAAATTAAAAGTACGAAGAATATAAAAGAAGAAGTTTCTTTAGAACATAATAAGAACAAAAATTATATTTTACAAGAGGGAGAACCTATTCCATTTTTAGTTAAACTTGGAGTTATGGGAGAAAATGGAAAAATATTTAAAAAAAGTTATGACAAGTTCAAACAAATAAATAAGTATTTGCAATTTATAGATGAGACAGTTTCTGAAATGAAATCTAAAAAGTTAGTTACAAATTCAATTAAAATAATAGACTTTGGTTGTGGAAAATCATATTTAACATTTGCTCTACATTATTATTTTAAAATGAAAAATGATTTGGAATTTGATATTATTGGATTGGATTTAAAAGATGATGTTATGAAAGATTGTAATAATATAGTTGATGAACTTAACTTAAAGAACATAGAATTTTTAACTGGGGATATTAAAGATGTTAATAAAATGAAGGATGTGGATCTTATATTTTCTCTTCATGCTTGTAATAATGCAACAGATTACTCTTTATTAAAAGCTATGGAATTAAATGCCAAGGCTATTTTAGCTGTTCCATGTTGTCAACATGAATTTAATGAAAAAATATCATCTAATAAAAATAGTTCTTTTTATGAAAGTGAATCTTTAATTGGAAAACACGGAATATTGCTGGAAAAGTTTTCTTCAATTGCAACTGATGCATTTAGAGCACAGGCTTTGGAACTATGTGGTTTTAAAACTCAAGTTATAGAATTTATAGATTTAGTAAACACACCTAAAAATGTTCTTATTCGTGGAATCAAAGAAAAAACTACAAATGAATCCCTTGAAAAAAAATTAAGAGAATACAATACTTTTAAAGATTTTTTAGGAATAGAACCTATTTTAGATACTTTACTTAAACCATATTTTTTAATTAAATAGTTTATTAAATTTTACACAATATTAAGGAGATATAATGAAGAAAATAAAAGAAGTAATTGTAGTTGAAGGAAGAGACGACATAACTGCTGTAAAAAGAGCGGTTGATGCAGAATTAATAGCAGTTCATGGATATTCAGTAAAAAAGAATTTAGATAGAATACAAAAAGCTTACGATAATAATGGTATAATTATATTAACAGATCCTGATTTTGCTGGTGTTCAAATTAGAAGAATTATATCTGAACGTTTTCCAGAGGCAAAACAAGCTTATATAAATAGATATGAAGGTATTAAAAATGGAAATATTGGTGTTGAAAATGCCAATCCTGAATCTATTATAAAGGCTTTGGAAAAGGCAAAATATGAAACAATTGAATCTGAAAATATTTTCACAGTTGAAGATTTATTAGAATATCATTTAACAGGATTTCCTAACTCTAAATCCCTAAGGGAAAAAATTGGAGAAAAATTAGGAATTGGATATTCCAATGGAAAACAACTTTTAGTTAAATTAAATCACTATGGAATTTCAATGGAAGAATTTGAAAAAGCCATGAATGAAATAATAGAAACTTTATAAATTAAATATTTACTTCAAAGGTCCTTCAGTATAAATATTGAGGGATTTTTTTGTAACAATTAAGGGGGTATGTTATGGATGTTTTACAAGAAATGAAAGATTATTATTATACAGGTGAAACAAAAGAGATTTCCTTTAGAATTAACCAATTAACAAAATTAAAAAAAATAATATCATTTCATGAGGATGATATTATAAATGCTCTAAAAGCTGATTTAAAAAGGCCTCAATTTGAAAGTTATGTTTCTGAAATTGGGGTAATATTAGAAAGTATTTCCTTTGCCATTAATAATTTAAAAAAATGGAGTAAGATTAAAAAAGTAAAAACTCCTATTTCACAGTTTAGATCTAAAAGTTATATTAAACAAGAACCCTATGGAGTTGTTTTAATTATTGCTCCCTTTAATTTCCCATTTAATTTATGTATTGAACCATTAATTGGGGCAATTGCAGCTGGAAACTGTGCAGTTATTAAGCCTTCTGAAGAAACAGTAAATGTTTCAAATATTATTCAAAAAATCTTTGATGAAAACTTTTTAAAGAAATATATTAGAGTTGTCCAAGGGGGAAAAGAAGTTATAACCACATTAATTCACAGTAAATTTGACTATATATTTTTTACTGGAAGCGTTACAGTTGGAAAAATTGTTATGAAGGGAGCTAGTGAAAATTTAATTCCTGTAACATTGGAGCTAGGTGGAAAAAGTCCTTGTATAATAAATCATGATGCTAATTTAAAAACAGCTGCTGAAAGAATAGCTTGGGGTAAATTTTTTAATGCAGGTCAAATTTGTATATCTCCAGATTATTTATTGGTTCATAATTCTGTAAAAAATGAATTTATTCAAGAATTACAAAAAGTTATTAAAAGATTTTATGGGGAAGATATTTATGCATCCCCTGACTTTGCAAGAATTATAAATGAAAAACATACTACAAGGCTTATAAATATTATAGAAAATGATAAAGAAAAAATTATTTTTGGTGGAAATTATAACCTTGAAGATAAGTATATAGAACCTACATTAATTAACAATGCTTCTTGGGATGATAAATGTATGGAAGGGGAAATTTTTGGACCTATACTACCAATAATATCCTTTGATGCTATTAATGAAGCTATTGAAATTGTCAATGGAAGACCAAAGCCCCTTGCTCTATATCTCTTTACTGAAAATGAAGATGTTGCTAATAAAGTTATTGAAAGAACTAGTTCAGGGGGAGTTTGTATAAATGATGTTATTAATCATTATAGTAATCATCATTTGCCATTTGGTGGTGTTGGAAATTCTGGTATGGGAAATTATCACGGGGAAGAAAGTTTTAAAACTTTTTCCCATGCAAAGGGTGTGCTTAATAAATCCACAAGAATTAATAATACTTTAATCTTTCCACCATATTCATTGAAAAAATTGCACGCTATTAAAAAAATATTAAAATAAAAATTTAAAAGTTAGATTTTTCCTAGAGTAGAAATAAATATTTCTACTCTATTTTTATTGACTTTTACCTTGAGTTAATATATACTCTGTATATTAATTATTTATTTTTAATTAAAAATATAGATAATTCAAGGGGGAGTATTATGGGAATAGATCCAAAAAATTTAAAAAAGAACAATAGAGTATCTACTAAATATTTAACATTAATGATTTTAGGGATCATTTTTGTTTCATTTAATTTAAGAGCACCAATTACTTCAGTTGGACCAATTATAGCTTTGATTAAGAAAGAATATCTCTTAAATAATAGTATGGCTGGTTTTGTCACAACTCTACCACTAATAGCCTTTGCAATTTTCTCTCCCTATGTGCCAAAATTAAGTTTTAAATTTGGTGACGGTTTAATAATGTTAGGAGGTTTAATACTAATATTTATTGGAGAAATTATCAGGTCCTATACAAATTCCTTTGGATTATTTTTAGGAACAACTTTAATAGGATTAGGAATAGCAATAGGAAATGTGTTACTTCCTAGTATTATAAAATATAATTTTTCAAAACATATAGGAATAATAATAAGCATATATATTACAAGTATGTGTAGTTTTGCAGCTATTGGATCTGGCCTAAGTGTTCCTTTAGTAACTAAATTATCCTTTACTTGGAGAAATAGTTTAGGAATATGGATAATCTTAATATTAATTGCCATAGGAATATGGACTCCCCAATTAAGAAAGAAAGAAATTTTTAATAATGACAATATTAATAAGCAATTAAAAAGTAATTCCATATGGAAATCCCCATTAGCTTGGTGGGTAACTCTATTTATGGGAACTCAATCTTTTTTATTCTATTCTTTAGTTGCATGGTTACCTGCAATAATTGTATCTAAGAATATGACTTTTGAATTTTCTGGATCAATGCTTTTATTTTATCAATTGGTAAGTTTACCTACAACTTTAATTGTGCCAATTGTTGCTGCTAAATTTAAAAGTCAGAAATTAATTTCAATTATAATTTTGTCTTTCTATTTACTAGGTATGACCTTACTTTTCTTTGCAAAAACTAAATTTTTAATAATGTTTTCATTATTATTTATGGGATTAAGTGCTGGAGGTGGAATAAGTCTTGCAATTTTGTTTTTATCCCTTCGTACTCCAAATGCAAAAAAAGCAGCAGAACTTTCTGGAATGGCTCAATCAGCAGGTTATCTAATTGCATCAATTGGACCAATTTTAATTGGATTCTTATTTGATTTAACTAATTCATGGAATTCTACAATGATAATTTTAATAATTGCAATTTTATTTTTAATATTTTGTGGAATAAAAGCAGGGAAAGATGAAGTTACTTTTGCATAAAATAAAAAAATGCCAACACTTATATGTGCTAGAATTTTTTTATAATTAATTATTATTAAAGTATTATGTTTCCATCTTTTTTTAAATATAGTTCCTTTGGTGGAATTTGTGAAGAAAATTGGAAAGGAGTTAATACTGCTGCGTAACATCCTGCATTTGTCATAACTATTAAATCTCCAATTTTTATTTTTGGTAAAATCAAATCTTTTCCAACTAAATCTGTTGAAGTACATAGATTTCCATATAAATCAACTTTCTCTAATTTCTTTTCATCTGTTAACACAACATATTGAAAAGCTCCCTTTTTAGTAAATAAAGGTTCATTCATTTTTGGATTGTCAGAATATGATTTAACAAATGCTTCCATTGATGGTCTTATAAATCCATTGAAAGTATTTTTTAATATAACAAATTTCTTTCCTCTAGAGATTTTAATGTCTATTACTTTTGTAGCATAGACTCCACTAGGTCCACATAAATAACGACCAGTTTCTATATAAAGTTGAACACCTTTTATTTCATCTTTAAATTTTTCACAAAGGGAATTTAATTCTTTTCCTAAATCCTTAACATCAACAGGATTGTCAGTAACTGAAAAAGGAATTCCTATTCCTGATCCTAAATTAATAAATTTTAACTTTAAATTCAACTTATTTTGAAGTTCTTTAGTTAGGGAAAACATATTTCTATAATATTTTTTTAATATTTCTGTATTCAATTCTTGACTACTTGAGTGAACATGTATTCCTATTATTTTTATATTTTCAAAAGAATTTAATAGATCTAAATTTTCCATTAATATTTCTTCGTCTATTCCAAACTTAGTGGCAACTCCAAAATCAGAATAAAAAGTAAAATCTGGATTAACTCTAATACCTATTTCCATTATTTGATCTTTTTCTTTTCCAAAATCATTTAACATTTTAATTTCATTTAAACTATCAGCTGTAAATATACATTTATCAAAGGCTGTTTCAATATCTTTAATTGATTTTCCTGGAGCAGAGTATAGAATTTCTTCCTTTGGTACATTATTATTAAAAGCCTTTAAAACTTCATTACTACTAGCTGCATCTGCTCCAATTCCTTGGGCAAATATTGTTTTTAATATTTCTGGATGATGATTTGATTTTACAGAATACAAAAATTTAACATTTGGAAAATTTTTCTTTAATTTTTTAATGTTTCCTAAAACAATATTTTCATCATAAAGATAAAAACTATCATACTTTTTTCCTTGTTCTAATATCACTTCTTTGTTAAACATAAAACATCTCCTTTTCCTTTTATTTTTTATACATCCTTTAATCACAAATTATTTTTTCAATTGGAATTTGAATTTCTGTTATATATTCATCTTCCTCTTCTGTTATATGAACTTCTATATGGTAAATTTCTAAAATCTCACCAATTATCCTATAGTTATTATTTTTAATGTAAAGTTTTAAAATTTCATAATATTTGGAACTATATTTATAGCTCCCTCTGAAAGTTAAACTTAAATAATAACCTTCTTTAAGCTTTTCTCCCTTTTCTTCATTTATTATAAAGGTTCCTGAAAAGGTTTGGTATTCTTTTTTGTAAAAATTCTCCTTGGATATAAAAGCTCCTATTTCATTGTTAGTTAATATAATGTCATCTTTGTAGGTTGTTTTTTTATTTAAAATTTTTATCTCAAAGTCTATTTCCCAGTCTTTTTTTAATATCCCCTTGGATTTTAAAATTTTTCTTTCTGGAATATATTTTAGTATAGGTTTATCAAATTCTTCAAATCCTTTAAAAAAGTTTATATTTTCTATTTTATTATTAATTTCTTCTTTTAATTCTTGCAAATTATTAATTTTATCAGATATAACATTTAGCTGAAATTCAAGCATTTCCTCAGTATTTCTCGTGTTTCTTTCATAAAGAAACTTTTTTATATCCTCTAATCCTATACCTAAATTTCTCAAATTTCTTATACTATTTAATTTCCAAATTTGTCTTTTAGAGTAGTATCTATATCCATTCTCTCCAATAAAATCTGGTTTCACTAGGCCTATTTTATTATAATATCTTAAAAGATCACTGCTAATTCCATATAACTTACTAATCTCTCCTATTTTATAAAATGTTTTCTTATGAGAATTCATATATCTTCCTCCACCTAACAATTTACAATATTATAACATAAAAGATAAAAACTATTGATAAATTTATCTAAAAATGTTAGGTTTTATATACTTAAAAATAAATTAATATTTAAATGTTTTATCGGACTATATAATATACTAGCTTTTATTTTAAGAAAAGGTTACAATAAAGTATTAATTTTTTAAGGAGGATTTATGAATAATTCAAATAATTTTTTTCCATTATTTATTAATTTAAAAAATAAAAATATCCTTGTAATTGGAGCTGGGAAGATTGCCTTTAGAAAGGTTTCCACTGTTCTAGAATATGAAGGAAATATAAAGATTCTCACAAGGGAAGTAAGAGATCCTAGATTGACAAAATTAGCTCTCAATAATAATTTAATAGATCTTCAAGTTGGTAATTTTAGTAGGGAAGATTTAAAAAAACAATGTTTAAATAGTTTTTTAGTTATTCTTGCAACAGATAATGAGAAATTAAATGAAGAACTATATATGTATTGTGATGAACACAACATACTAGTTAATAACATCACATCTAAAACTCTTATGAACACTAGATTTGCAAGTGTTCTTAAGGAAGGGGAATATGTAATAGGAATTTCAGCTAATGGGGATCCTAAAAAATCCAAGGCTCTAAAAAATAAGCTACATTCTCTTGACATTGGAACTATTCTATAGTTTATAATGTTAGTAGGAGAGTGATATTATGAAATTAGATTTAGGTAAGGATAGCCTCACGAGGATTATCTTCAAGTACGGTTGTCCCTCTGTGATAACCATGTGGATTTTTTCTTTATATACAATTGTTGATGGAACATTTATTGGAAGATATTTGGGAACAAAGGAAATTGCAGCGGTAAACATTGTGATGCCCTATGTTAATTTATCCTTTGCCCTAGGTATAATGATTGCAATAGGTAGTTCAACAATAATAGCCATTAATTTAGGTGAAGGTAATAAAGAAAAAGCAAACCAAATCTATAGTTTGTCTTTAGAGTTACTATTTATATTCGGATCATTTTTAGGAACATTGGGAGTTCTTTTCCCTAAGGAAATTGTTAGGCTTTTAGGGGCCAATGATGTTATCTTAAATGATGCTGCCACTTATTTATCTTATTTATCCTTTTTTACACTTTTTTATTTACTATCTTATGGTTTTGAAGTATTTGTTCGAATAGAAGGATGTCCTGCATATTCAATGCTATGTCTATTTGTTGGAGCAATTTTAAATATTTTTTTAGATTATTATTTTATACTGCATTTACATTGGGGAATAAAAGGAGCTGCCCTTGCAACTGGAATTGCTCAGTTTGGAACTGCTTTTTTCCTTCTTCTATATCTTGTTCTTCATTCTAAAAAATTAAAATTTATTCCTACTAAAGTAACCCTTAAAAATTCATTGAATATTTGTTACAAAGGATTTTCAGAGTTTATAACAGAAACTGCCACAGGAATAGTTATTATGGCCTTTAATATTATTATTATGAAGATTATGGGAGAAAAGGGTGTTTCTGCCTTTGGAATAATTGGATATATTTCCACATTGGTAACTATGACTATGACTGGTTTTTCACAGGGAATACAGCCTGTTATAAGTTATAATTATGGAGCTTTAAAATTTGAAAGAATTAAAAAAATACTAAAAATAGAATTGACCACTGTTATTTTACTTGGAATAATATTTTATATATTTATAAATACCTATGTGGGAAATATAATTTCTATATTTATAAATGGTGATAGAACAATTTATAACATTACTAAAAAAGCAATAAATATTTATAGTTTCACATATTTATTAGTTGGTGTAAATATTGTTATTTCATCCTTCTTTACAGCTATAGAAAATTCATTTATTTCTAGTATATTAAGTGCCCTTAGAGGCTTTATTTTAATAAATATTTTACTTTATACTTTCCCTAATATGTTTAATGAACTTGGAATTTGGATGTCTGCCCCAACAAATGAATTACTTACTTTAATAATCTCTATTTCAATATTTATAACTATTGGACTTAAAAGTATCAATAAAAAATACGTTTAAAAACAAATAAATTAACTATATATTTTTTCCTTGTATTTTTCACATATGGATGTTATACTTTTTTTTATAAACGCTTTCTATTTGTAAGTATATAATCTATTTAAAAGAAAGACGTATACATAATAACAAAATATGATGATAACTTTAAAAAGGAGATGGTAATATTGGTTATTAATAATGGAGAACAAGCAAGAAACGAAATAAGACTAGAAAAATGGACAGGTCCCACACCAGGCATGGCTTACGGATACACTCAAGCTAATCTGGTAATACTTCCTGCTAAATATGCTATGGATTTTCTTATATTCTGCCAACGGAATCCTAAACCTTGTCCTATCTTAGATATCTGTGAACCTGGGAAATTTATACCTGGTTTAATTGCACCTTCTGCAGATATTCGTACAGATATACCAAAATATCGTGTTTATAGAGATGGAATATTGGTAGAAGAAGTAAATAATATCTTAAATTTGTGGTCTGATGATTTAGTTTCTTTTCTACTTGGTTGTAGTTTTACATTTGAAAAGGCTTTGTCAGATGAAGAAATTGGTATACGTCATATTGAAGAAAATCGTAATGTTCCTATGTATATAACAAATATAGAATGCAATCCAGCAGGAATTTTTAATGGACCTACTGTTGTTAGTATGAGACCAATAGCAAAGGATCTAGTTGAAAAAGCTGTTGCAATTACCTCAAGATTTCCTAGAGTTCATGGAGCACCTATTCATATAGGAGAACCTGAAAAAATTGGAATAAAAGACATATCAAAACCAGATTTTGGAGATGCTGTAACTATTAAAGAGGGGGAAGTACCTGTATTCTGGGCATGTGGAGTCACACCTCAAGCAGTAATAATGAATGTTAAACCAGAGCTTGTAATAACTCATGCTCCTGGATGTATGTTTATTTCTGATATAAAAGATGATGACCTAGCAACATACTAATAAGCAAGAATTATCAATCTAAATTAATAAAATTATTTGATACTCTTTTTTAAGAGTATCTTTTTTTTAGAAAATTTTCCAGTGGTCAAAGAACTTACAGAATCCATTTTTGACTTTATTGTGTATTTATGTAATAATAGTTCTAAATTTATTAAAGGAGAATATATCATGGAAATACTTTACAACTTGTCTTTCATCAGTTTACTTACACTACTTGGGATATTTATAAAATCAAAGTCTAGATTTTTAAATAAATTTTTTATTCCTTCCTCTATTATTGGAGGATTAATTGGGTTAATTATAGGTCCTGAAATTTTAGGAAGATATTTTAATATTATTCCTGTTGAAATATACCAAAGTATAAAATCAATACCTAGTATTTTAATCATCCCATTAACAGCTTCAATTCCAATTGGACTAAAGCTTGAAAAATCTAAAAAACATAATTTTTCAGGAATTAATATGACTTTAATTCTTTTTTTAGTTACCTTTCTACAACTTTTAATTGGATTTTTAGTAAATTATTTTTACACTATTTTTAAACCAAATTCAATTTATGAATCCTTTGGTTCTGAGCTTAATGCTGGATTTGCTGGGGGACATGGAATAGCTGGTATCATTGGACTTATTCTAAAGGATTTAAATTTAAAATATTGGAATTTAGCCCAAGGGGTAGCTGCTTCAATGGCAACATTTGGTCTTGTTTTTGGAATTATATTTGGAATAGTTCTAATAAATATTGAAAAAAGAAAAAGAAGAACCTATTCTTTTAAGGAACTTGAAATTATAAAATACAATATAAGTAATGAAAAAGAATCTCCAACTGTTTCCAACAAAGGAACAAATTTAAAAACAAATAGATTAATTGTATATTTTTCCCTTGTATTTTTTGCATGTGGAGCTGCCTTTGTAATGTCTAATTTATTTAGGAAATATAATATTTTCATACTTTCAAATATATCCTCTTGGTCTTTGGCTATGATTATAATGTTTGTTATTTGGAAATATGTTAAAAATTATAGTGTGGCAGAAGGTGTTAACCTTGAATTGAGAAACATGGTCTCTGGGCTTTTAATTGAATACGCTGTTGTTTCAGCTGTTGCTACTCTACCTCTAAGAGCTGTATACACATACATTGTTCCTATACTTATAACTGCAACAATTGGAATATTCTCCACATGGTTTTTCATTGATTTTTTATGTAAAAAATATTTCAAAGATAATTTTCACTTTCAAAGATGTGTTACTATGTTTGGAACTTCAACAGGAATATTTATAACAGGGTTATTACTATTGAGAATTTGTGATCCTGAATTAAAAACCCCTGTTTTAAAAGATTATTCCCTTGGATTTTCAGTTATTGCCATTCTTGGACCTATATTCAACTTAGTTTTCTATACCACTAAGCTAAGAGTTCAGTACAGTCCAATAGCACCTATTTTGCTTTTATCAGTTATGCTAGTTATAGGTTTTGCAATTCTTGAATACTTTAATTCTAAGAAATTTAAAAATTAATTAAAGAAATATTGACATTTTCAATGTATATATTGTATAATTTGTTTGTTAGTAAATAGAATAATGAAAATGTAAAACTTCAGGGCAGGGTGAAATTCCCGATCGGCGGTAAAGTCCGCAAGTGATAAATCACAGACTTGGTGAAACTCCAAGACCGACAGTATAGTCTGGATGAAAGAAGATTACAATATATGCTTTTTTTCACGTTGATTGTTAAAATATAATTTTAATGATTTATTTAGCTTGGAAATAATTAGCAATTGTAACCAAACCTGAAATTTTATTTCAGGTTTTTTTTGGTCCCTGCAAGCTTAAAAAAAAAATTTAGGAGGCAGAAATGAAAGTATTAGAAGGAAATTTTAGTGGAAAAGGTTTAAGAATAGGAATTGTAGCAGGAAGATTTAATGAATTTATAACTTCAAAACTAATAGGTGGAGCTGAAGATGCTCTAAGAAGACATGAAGTTAATGGAGATAACATTACTTTAGCATGGGTTCCAGGAGCCTTTGAAATACCTATAGCTGTTAAAAAAATGGTTGAATCTAAAAAATACGACGCTGTTATTGCTTTAGGAGCTGTAATAAAGGGAGCTACTCCTCATTTTGATTATGTATGTTCTGAAGTTTCAAAGGGATGTGCTACTATTTCCCTTGAAAGTGGTATTCCTGTAATGTTTGGTGTGTTAACAACTAACAGCATTGAAGAAGCTATTGAAAGAGCAGGAACAAAGGCTGGAAACAAAGGTTTTGATGTTGCTAATGGTGCTATAGAAATGTGTAATCTACTAAAGGAGATGTAATATCATGGATCAAAAGTACATGAATTTAGCCCTTACCCTTGCATTAAAAGGAGAAGGTTATGTTAATCCAAATCCATTGGTTGGGGCTGTTGTAGTTAAAAATAACAAAATTATTGGTAAAGGTTATCATAAATTTTTTGGTGGCCCACATGCTGAGGTTTATGCTCTTGATCAAGCTGGGGAAGATGCAAAGGATGCAACTATTTATGTAACTTTAGAACCTTGTTCTCATCAAGGTAAAACTCCACCTTGTGTAAAAAAAATAAAGGAAATGGGTATTAAAAAATGTGTTATTGGAACTTTAGACCCTAATCCTTTAGTTTCAGGAAATGGGAAAAAAATATTAGAAGATGCTGGTATTGAAGTTGTTGTTGGAGTCCTTGAAAAGGAAGTTAAAAATTTAAACAAAGTTTTTTTCAAATATATCCAAACTAAAAAACCATACTTATTCTTAAAATGTGCTATTACTCTAGATGGGAAAATAGCCACAAATTCAAAGGATTCCAAATGGATTACAAATGAATTAGCTAGGGAAAAAGTACAAAAATTGAGAAATAAATATTCTGGGATTATGGTTGGAATAAACACTGTTATTAATGACAATCCAAGGCTTACAGCTAGAGTTGAAAATGGAAATGATCCCTTTAGAATAGTTATTGATCCCTATTTAAAAACTCCCCTTAATAGTAATTTTGTAAATATGGATGATGGTAAAAGTATCATTGTCACATCAAAAAATAATATTATAGATTATAAAAAAATAGAAGTCTTTGATAAAATAAGGGATTTAACTCATCCTGATACTGTTGAAGAAATTAATCATATTAAAAAATTAGAAAAAAATTCTAAACTGTGCAAATTATTAGTGAATTTTGATGAAATAAATCAAAGTGAAGAATTTAAGAAAATTAAAAAATTAAACACTTTAGAACATTTACATGGTTTAAATAATGATGAATTATCTAAACTTGTGGATGAAGAAAAATATTGTAGATTACAAATTCTTAGAAAAATTGACCTATTGGAAAAAAAATTTAACTTTGATAATTTAAAAAATATATATTTAAAAACTGAAGAACTTAAGAAAAAAAACATAAAATTTATTTATTTAGATGGATATGATTTTAGTGTTGATGAAATATTAGATGAAATTGGAAAATTAAACATTGATTCTGTTCTCCTTGAAGGTGGATCATTTCTTATTTCCAAAGCCTTTTCAGAAAATAGAATAGACGGTGGAGAAATATTTATAGCTCCTAAAATTTTAGGAGGAGGACTTCCTTTTATTGATGGTTTCAATTTTAAAACTGTTAAAGAAGGATTCAATCTTGAAAATGTTAAGTATAATATTTTTCAAGATAATATTTCAGTGGAATTTGATCAAAACAAATAGGATAAAGAGAGGTGAGTAAGATTTTTACTGGATTAGTTGAAGAAATAGGTGAGGTTATTTCCATTAAAAGTGGGGATAAATCTGTACAACTTAAAATAAAATGTACTAAGGTTTTAAAAAATGCCAAAATAGGTGATAGTATTGCAACTAACGGTACTTGCCTTACTGCAGTTGAAGTTGGTTCTAATTATTTTGTTGCTGATTGTATGCATGAAACTGTTAAAAGAACTAATTTAAAAAGACTGAAAGCTGGTAGCTTAGTAAATCTTGAAAAATCAATTTCCCTTTCCACTCCCCTTGGGGGGCATTTAGTCACTGGAGATGTTGACTGTGAAGGGCAAATTAAAAGTATAACAAAGGATGGTATAGCTAAAGTATATATTATTCAAATGGAACATAGATATATGAAATATATTGTTGAAAAGGGAAGAGTTAGTTTAGATGGAGCTAGTTTATCAATTGTTGGATTTCAAGGGGATACACTGTCTGTTTCTCTTATTCCACATACTCAAGAAATGATAACCCTTGGAAATAAAAAAGTTGGAGACTATATTAATATAGAAACTGACTTAATTGGAAAATATATAGAAAGATTTTTAACTTTCCAAAATGAAGAAAAGAAAGGTAAAAAATCAAAATTAAGTAAAGAATTCCTAGCATCAAATGGATTCTTTTAAAAATTGGAGGAAAAATATAATGTTAAACACTATAGAAGAAGCTTTAGAGGATTTAAGACAAGGAAAAAACATATTAGTTATAGATGATGAGGATAGGGAAAATGAAGGAGATGTAATTTGTGCTGCAGAATTTGCAACTCTTGAAAATGTAAACTTCATGGCTACCTATGCAAAGGGTCTAATTTGTATGCCTATGTCTGATTATTACATTAAAAAATTAAACTTACCACAAATGGTTGCAAATAACACTGACAACCATGAAACAGCATTTACAGTATCCATAGATCACTGTGATACAACTACAGGTATATCAGCTTTGGAACGTTCTATCACTGCTGTTAAAGCTGCTGAGGATGAAGCTAAACCTGAAGACTTTAGAAGACCTGGACATATGTTCCCACTAAAGGCTAAGGATGATGGAGTATTAGTTAGAAATGGTCACACTGAGGCAACTGTTGATTTAGTTAGACTAGCTGGATTAAAACCAATGGGACTTTGTTGTGAAATTATGAAAGAAGATGGAACAATGTCTAGACTAGATGATTTATTAACCTTTGCTAAGGTTCATAATTTGAAAATAGTTTCAATAGAAGATTTAATTCAATATAGAAAAACCCATGACAAGTTAGTTAAAGTAGAATGTACTGCTAAACTTCCAACAGGTTCAGGGGAGTTTACTATAGTTGGCTTTGACAATAAATTAGACGACAAGGAACATATTGCCCTTGTAAAGGGAGATATTTCAGGAAAGGAAAATGTTCTTGTGAGAATTCATTCTGAATGTTTCACTGGGGATGTTTTAGGATCTCTTAGATGTGATTGTGGTTCTCAACTACATAGAGCTATGAAAGAGATTGATGAAAATGGAGAAGGAGTTATCATTTATCTAAGACAAGAGGGAAGAGGAATAGGACTTGTTAATAAGATAAAAGCCTATAATCTTCAAGATCAAGGTAGAGACACAGTTGATGCTAATTTAGAGCTTGGATTTGGAGCTGACGAAAGGGATTATGCAATAGCTGCTCAAATGTTAAAGGCTTTGGATGTTAAATCAGTTAGACTTATGACTAATAATCCTGATAAAATAAGTGGACTTGAATCTTATGGTATGAAAGTTTGCAAAAGAGAAGAAATTGAAATAGAACCTAATAGTGTTAACAAATCATATTTAAAGACTAAAGAACAAAGAATGGGACATAAATTACATATTTGTGATTGCCCTGATTGTAAATGTAAATAACATATAATTTGTAACCTTTCTCCTAGGGGAAAGGTTATTTTTTTTAAAATTTTTATAAAAATACTTGAAAAATATAGACACAAGTGCTATACTGTTTCAAATACTTTAGCGCTAAGTATAATAATATAAATTAAAGAATTTCGTAGGGAGAGTTAAAATGAAAAAATCAATTTTAAAAAAATTAAATTTAAATATTAATAACTTAACTTTACAATTTCATATTCATCATCATCATAGAGAAAAAGGTTTGCAATAATGAACGAAAAATAGTTCATAGAAGCAATCCTTAGTTTACATACTAAATTTTAGGATTGTTTCTATGATGATTTACATACTGTAAAGCCATGTAGGGATAACCTATATGGCTTTTTTTTATTCTCAACACATTTTATTACAAAATAGGTGGTGAACAATGGAATTTATTAAAATTAAAGATGAATTAGATTATTCATATAAAAAATATAAGCTAACAAGGGAAATAGAGGATATATTTGTAGAATCTAAATATATTAAGTTAGAACCTTCAATTTTTGAGGACTATGACACTTTCACATTAATTAACAAAAGAATAAAAAAAGAAAAAATGGTTAAAATAATTGATGGAAATTCTAAAGTTCTTATTTTAAGACCAGATATTACAACTAATATAATTAAAAATTTAATTCCCAGATGGGAAAAGGATCTAAAGGTTAAACTATTTTATAATTCCTCTATCTTTATAAATAAATTAGACAGTAATATAAGGGAATTTAAACAAATGGGAATAGAATACCTAGGTGAAGATTCCCTAGAAGCTGACATGGAAATTATAGGTTTAGTTTTTAAGATTTTTAAAAATTACAGAAAAAATTTCATTCTAGAAATTGGAACTAGTAAGTATATTAATGCCTTACTTAAAGAACTTAACTTGGAAGAAAATCTAAAAATAAAACTAAAGAATCTAATTTATAAAAAAAATAAAAATGAAATAATAGAATGTATCAGTGCTTTAGATATAAAAAAAGAAATTAAAGATTTATTTTCTAATATTTTAGATTTCCAAGGGAATATGGAAGAGGTTATAAATAAAGCAGAAAATAATTACATGAATGAGAACATGAAATTATCAATAGAAAAACTTAAAGATTTTAAGAAAATGGCCTTGGACTATGGATATTTAAAATGTATACATCTTGATCTATCCATGATTACAGAACTAGATTATTATAATGGGTTAGTGTTTAAAGGTTATTATAAAAATTCTTCTAGGGAAGTTATAAGTGGTGGAAGATACGATTCCTTAACTAAAACCTTTGGTATAAAAATTCCAGCTGTTGGTTTTTCAATAGATTTAGATGAATTAATAAAAATTCTTTACAGGGATGGTGAATAGCATTGGACAATACAATAACAATAGCACTTGCAAAGGGAAGACTTGGGAAACAAGCATATAAGATTCTTAAAAAAATAGGTTTAGGAGATTCCATAGACTTAGATTCAAGAAAATTAATTTTTAAAGATGAAAAAAATAAAATTGACTATATATATGTTAAACCATCTGATGTTGTTACATATGTTGAAAAGGGAGTTGCTGATTTAGGTATAGTTGGTAAAGATGTTATCTTGGAAAATGACACAGATATATATGAAATTTTAGACTTGGGATTTGGAAAATGTAAATTTTCCATAGCTAGCATAAAGGGACAAAATATTTATAAAAAGGATGACACTTTAAAGGTTGCCACTAAATACCCAGAAATATCAAAAAAATACTTTAAAGAAAAACAACAGAAAATTGAAATAATCAAACTTAATGGATCAGTTGAGCTAGCTCCTCTAGTTAAATTATCTGATGTTATAGTTGATCTAGTTGAAACAGGGGATACTTTAAAGGCAAATGGCCTTGAGGTAATAGAGGACATGTTTAACATTAGTGCAAGGCTTATATGTAATAGAATAAGTTATAGATTCCAGTATGATCGAATACAAAATATTACAAAATTATTAGAAAACAATTTATAATGGGAGGTTATCATGATAAAAATCATAGATTCTAAAAGGGAAAAAACTTTTTTACAAAGCCTTTTAGATAGAAGTCAATTTGAATATGAAGATATAAATAAAGCTGTTGGAGAAATTTTATCAGATGTTAGAGAAAGAAAAGATGAGGCCTTAATCCATTATACTTTAAAATTTGATAAGGTTTTAATTGAAGATTTATTAGTATCCAAGGAAGAAATAGACAATGCCTTAAAAAATATAGATAAGAATTTGAAAAATAGTCTTATTCAAGCAAGGGAAAATATTGAAAAGTATCATAAAAAACAAATTAAAAAATCCTACACATCCTCTGACAATGAAGATATAATCCTTGGACAACTTGTTAGACCTATAGAAAAAGTTGGAATATATGTTCCAGGGGGAAGTGCATCATATCCATCTACAGTTCTAATGAACGCTGTTCCAGCTAAAATTGCAGGGGTTGAAGAAATAATAATGATAACTCCTCCAAATAAAGAGGGAAAAATTAAAGATTCCATTCTTGTTGCAGCTTTTATTTCTGGAGTTGATAAAATTTATAAGGTTGGTGGAGCCCATGGAATAGGAGCTTTAACCTATGGAACAGAGAGCATACCTAAGGTATCTAAAATAGTTGGCCCTGGAAACATTTATGTTGCAATGGCTAAAAAAAGAGTTTCAGGTTATGTGGGAATAGATATGGTAGCAGGACCTAGTGAAATTTTAATAATTGCAGATGAACTAGCAAATCCTAAATATATCGCAGCTGATTTAATATCCCAAGCAGAACATGATGAAATGGCAGCTTCAATACTTATAACAGATTCAAAAACTTTACCTGAAAAAGTAATTAAAGAGTTAGAGAGACAAGTTCCCCTTCTTGAAAGAAAGGAAACAATTGAAAAATCCCTTAATAACTATGGGGCTATAATATTAACAGATTCCTTAAATGAATCTATAAATATTGCCAATGAAGTTGCCCCTGAACATTTGGAAATACTTACAAAGAATCCCTTTGAAATATATGAGAAAATTAAAAATGCAGGGGCTATCTTTCTAGGTGAGTTTTCCCCTGAACCAGTGGGAGATTATTTTGCAGGAACTAATCATATTCTTCCAACTAGTTCAACAGCTAAATTTTCTTCACCCTTGGGAGTTGATGATTTTATAAAGAAAACTTCTTTAATCTATTACAGCAAAAAAGCTCTTATGAAAGCTAAAAATTCCATAATAACCCTTGCCAATGAAGAAGGGCTAACTGCCCATGCAAATTCTATACAGGTGAGAGTTGAAGATTAATTTAAATTGGAGGACAACTATGGAAATGATAAAAAAAAGCATAAAAAATTTAAATGCTTATAAAGCATGTGATCTGCCTTTTACTGTGAAACTTGATGCAAATGAAGGTAAAAATATTTTATTAGAGAATGTAATTAAAGAGGGGTTAATATTTAACAAAGACTTTAATTTAAATTATTACCCAGATGACGAGGCTTCCCTTCTAAAAAGTGAAATAAGTAAATATGTAAATATTCCAAAGGAAAATATTATAGTTGGAAATGGTTCTAGTGAAATGATAGAGCTTGTTATAAAGACATTTGTTGATAAAGATGAAATTATTCTAAGTCCAACTCCATCATTTAGTATGTATTCAATATTTGCTCAAATATATTCAACTAAATTTGTTGGTGTCCAGTGCAATAAAGATTTTTCAATTGATGTTGATAAATTAATAGACAGGGCAAATGAAATTAATCCTAAAATAATAATTATCTGTAATCCCAACAATCCAACAGGATATTTAATGACTAAAAAAGATATACAAAAACTTATTGAAAATACTAGTGCAATTATAGTAGTTGACGAGGCATACATTGAATTTGCACAAGGTTCAATGATAAATGAAATTTTCAACTATGATAGATTAATTGTTTTAAGAACCTTATCTAAAGCCTTGGGACTTGCAGGAATTAGACTTGGGTATATGGGAGCTAATACTGATATAATTGAAATAATTAACAGGGTTAAATCTCCATATAATTTAAACTCAATTACCCAATACATAGGAGTACAGGCTTTTAAAAATAAAAATAAAATTTTTGATTATGTTAAAGAGGTTAAAAAAGAAAGAAAATTTTTATATTCCCAGTTAATAAAAATGAAAATTAAAGCATATGATTCCTCTGGAAATTTTATATTTTTTAATTCAAATATAGAAAATTTATATGGGAAACTGGCACATAAGGGAATATTAATAAGAAAGTTCAAAGAAGACCTTGAAGGTTATTATAGAGTTTCTGTGGGAAATAAAAATGAAAATAGGATTTTTATTGAAAACTTAAAGGAGATAATAAAATATGAGAAAATCTAGAATAGAAAGAAAAACTTTAGAAACAGATATTCTTGTGGACATTGACTTAGATGGAAGTGGAAAAAGCACCATAGATACAGGTATAGGATTTTTAGATCATATGCTTACTTTAATGGCTTTCCATGGTTCCTTTGATATGGAAGTAAAATGTACAGGGGATTTATATGTTGATGACCATCATACAGTTGAAGATATTGGAATAGCTCTAGGGGAAGCTTTTAATAAAGCTCTAGGGGATAAAAGGAGAATTAGAAGATATGCAAGTATTTATATTCCCATGGATGAATCCTTAAGTCACGTGGTACTAGACATAAGTAATCGTCCATATTTAGTATTTAATGCTGATTTTAAAAATGAAAAAATTGGAACAATGGCCAGTGAAAATTTTAAAGAATTTTTTAGAGCATTTATTGGAAAAGCTGGAATAACTCTTCATATTAATGTTTTATACGGGGAAAATGACCATCATAAAATAGAAGGGATCTTTAAAGCCTTTGCAAGGGCCTTAAATGAAGGAATGGAAGTTATATCTGATAAAATATCTTCATCAAAGGGGGTTTTATAGTTGAATATTATAATTGATTATGGATTAGGTAACCTAGAATCTGTGTACACAGCTTTTGAAAAACTTGGAATAGAAACTAAAATTTCAAGTGATAAAGATGAAATAGCTGCTGCTACTTCCCTTATTCTACCTGGAGTAGGTGCATTTAGAGATGCAATAAAGGCATTACATGAGACAAATTTAATTCCAATTATTAAAGAACATGTGGAAAAGGGAAAATTTTTAATGGGAATATGCTTGGGAATGCAGCTTCTTTATGAAAAAAGTTATGAAAATGGTGAATATGAGGGACTTGGTATTATTAAGGGAAGTGTTGAAAAACTTGAGATAGATTTTAAAATCCCTCACATGGGATGGAACAATCTTAAATTTAATAAAAATGATGAAATCTTAAAATATATAAAGGAAGATGACTATGTTTATTTTGTACATTCATACTATGTTAATTCTTCCAATGAAGAACTTATTGCATATGCTAAATACGGGGAAAAAATTCCAGCTATAGTTAGAAATAATAATGTCTATGGAATTCAATTTCACCCTGAAAAAAGCTCAGATGTGGGATTTAATATATTGAGAGCATATGGGGAGATGATAAAATGATAATATTTCCTGCTATTGATATAAAAAATAATAACAGTGTGAGACTTTCCCAAGGGGATTTTAATAAAATTAATGTATATTCTCATGATCCCTTTGATATGGCTGTTAAATGGAAAGAACAAGGGGGAACATTCTTACATTTAGTTGATTTAGATGGTGCTAGAAATGAAGAAATTGTCAATAGAAAGTCAATAGAAAAAATAGCAAAGAACATAGGATTACCTGTACAAGTTGGAGGGGGAATCAGATCTGAAAAAAGAGTTGAAGAACTACTTGAAACTGGAGTTGAACGGGTAATTGTAGGTACCATTGCAATTGAAAATAAAGAATTATTAAAAAAATTAGTTTCAAAGTACAAGGAAAAAATAGTGGTTTCCATAGATGCTAAAAATGGAAAGGTAGCCCTTAGGGGATGGGAAGTTATAAGTGAGGTAAACTCTTTGGATCTATGCCTTGAACTTGAAAAAATAGGTGTTAAAACTATAGTTTATACAGATATATCCAAAGATGGAATGCTTCAAGGACCTAACTTTGAAATATATGAAGAATTGTCTAAAAAAACTTCCCTAAACATAATTGCTTCAGGTGGGGTTACTTCCATGGATGACATTAAAAGACTAAATAAAATGAATCTTTATGGAGCAATAATTGGAAAGGCTCTTTATAATGAAAATTTAAAATTAAAGGATGTGATAGAATGCTTGCAAAAAGAATAATACCATGTTTAGATGTAAAAAATGGAAGGGTGGTTAAAGGTGTTAAATTTGAAAATTTAATGGATGTTGACAGCCCTGAAAGTCTTGGTAAATACTACAGTGATTGTGGTGCTGATGAGCTTGTATTTTATGATATTACTGCTTCAAATGAAGAAAGAAAAACTTCCCTTGAATTTGTTGCAAAGGTTGCAAAGAATATAAATATTCCCTTTTCTGTGGGAGGAGGAGTTTCTTCAATTGATGATTTCACAAGTATTTTAAGAAAGGGTGCAGATAAGGTTTCTGTTAACTCTGCAGCTGTTAGAAATCCACAATTAATTAAAGAGGCCTCTTTAAAGTTTGGTGCCCAGTGTGTTGTACTATCCATAGATGCTAAGAAAAACAATGTTGGCTCTTGGGATGTATATGTTAAAGGTGGAAGAGAAAACACTGGCTTAGATGCTATACAGTGGGCTGTGAAAGGTGTAGAACTTGGAGCAGGGGAAATAGTTGTAAATAGTATTGATGAAGATGGTATGAAAAGTGGATATGATATTGAACTACTGAAAAAAATAACTGCTGCAGTAAATGTTCCAGTAATTGCATCTGGTGGTGCTGGTAATATGGAAAATTTTTATGAAGCTGTGGAATATGCCAATGTTGATGGTTTACTTGCAGCATCAGTATTTCATTTTGGGGAAATTAAAATAAGAGATCTTAAAAAATATTTGAAAAATAAAAAAATAGAAATTAGACTTTAGGAGGTCAACGTGAATATTAATAATGTAATAAATGAAATTAAATTTGATGATAAGGGACTTGTTCCAGCAATAGCCCAAGATATAAATACTGGTAAGGTTTTAATGCTTGCTTATATGAATAAAGAAGCAGTTGAAAAAACATTAAATAAAAAAATAGCTCACTACTACAGTAGAAGTAGACAAGAGCTTTGGAAAAAAGGTGAAACATCAGGAAATATCCAAAAAATAAAGGGATTTTACTATGACTGTGATAAGGACACTATTTTAATTAAAGTTGAACAAGTTGGAGTTGCTTGCCACACTGGAAATTATTCTTGCTTTTTCAATGAAGTATTAAATGAAGATAAGAAGGAAAATTTTCAAAATAATGAAGATGTACTAAAGGAATTATATTTAAGTATCACAGATAGAAAGAATAATCCAAGAGAAGGTTCTTATACAAATTATTTATTTAGAGAAGGAATAGATAAAATTCTAAAAAAAGTTGGTGAAGAATCAGCAGAGGTCATTATAGCTTCTAAAAATGAAAGTAAGGAAGAAATGATTTATGAAATAAGTGACTTAGTTTACCATGTTATAGTTCTTATGATTAATCAAGGTGTTTCCATTGAAGATATAAAAAAAGAACTTGTAAAAAGAAGAAAGTAAAGTATAGGGAGGTGAATTTTGAACAATACAAATTTAATTATAGATAGCCATGTTCACACAGAATTTTCCCCTGATTCAAATTCTAAAATGATTGATATTATTAAAAGAGCTATTGATCTAGGTTTAAAAGAAGTAATATTCACAGATCATGTTGATTTTGACAGTCCTGAGGAAATATTTTTATATGAAATAGATTATGTTGATTATATGAAAAAACTTGAAAATTTAAGAAATATTTTTCCTAATATTGATATTTTATTGGGAGTTGAAATAGGTTATCAAACACATTTAAATGAAAGATTGGATAAGTTTATAAAATCTTATCCCTTTGATTTTGTAATCTGTTCCATTCACTCATGTGAGGGACTTGATTTTTATAATGGGGATTTCTTTAAGGGAAAAACTCAAGAGGAAAGCTATAAAAGCTATTTTAAAACTATTGAAAAATCCATTGAGAACTATGATAATTTTGATGTTTATGGACATTTAGATGCAATAGTTAGATATGGGAATTTCCCAAATAAAAAAATAGAATATTTAGATTTTAAAGAAGCTATAGATAATATTTTAAATTTAATTATACAAAGGGGAAAGGGTATTGAACTAAACACATCTGGGTTAAGATATAACCTAGGAGAAATGCATCCTAACAGAGATATATTAAAAAGATATTTTCAATTAGGTGGAAAAATTATAACCTTAGGTTCAGATGCACATAGTGCAAATGATTTATGTAGAGATTTTAAAGAGGGTATTAACATCCTAAAAAACATTGGTTTTAAACATATTGCACAATTTAAAAATAGAAAGGTAACATTTATAGAAATATAAATAAAAAGGTGTTGAATTATCAACACCTTTTTTTATCCCCTTGGAATTATTAATTTAACCTCTGTAAATTTTCCAACTTCACTGGTAATAATTATTTCTCCCTTTAAAAAATCAACAATATCCTTTACTATAGTTAGACCTAATCCATGTCCTCCCATACTTTTACTTCTAGACTTATCCACCCTATAGAATTTATCAAATATAAGGCTTATATTCTCTTCAGATATTCCTATTCCATGATCTCTTATTTTTATAATATAATTATCTTCAAAAGTAAGAAAAACCTCTATCAGATTATTTTCTCCATATTTTATAGCATTTTCTAGTAAATTTAAAATCAATTGATTTAACAGGGCCTTATCAGAAAATATTAAATGTAAATTTTTATCCAAATAAAGTTTTATTTCTTGGTCTGGGTATAAAACTTTTAAATTGTTTACTGTATGTTTCATCTCCTCTTCAAGATCAATATCTTCATAATAATTTTTATTGAGCTCCTTATCCTTTGCTAAAAATAAAAGTTTTTCAACTAGGGATATCATATTTTTATTTTCTTCTTCAATTGAAGTTAAGGCTTCTAAAACTATCTTTTTATCATCAATACCCCATCTTTTTATCATATCAACATAACCACTGATTATAAAAAGAGGTGTTTTTAATTCATGGGAAGCATTATTTACAAAGTCTATTTGGGAATCCATTTGTAGTTTCAATCTTTTCACCATATCAATATAGGATCTTTTTATTAAATTAAATTCTTCAAATTCATTTTTAAAGTTAAGCTTTTGATCAAGTTCTTTGTCCTTAAGTTCTAGGGAATTTAAGTTTATATTATTTGTTGAATTATCCAAATCTTCAATGGAATTTGAAAATTTCACATAAAATTTCTTAGTTATATTCCTAGCTATTAATATTGTTAGAACTATCCAAACTAGGGAAAATAAACTAAGAAGTGCCAACCTTTCATATTCCTTTGACATATCCTTTATAACCTTTAATTTTATCGGACTCATTCCCTTTACATTTACTTCTTTATATAAAATTTTATATCTATATCCACTGTAATTTCTAATGTCATTTGATAAATTCATTTTATCAAAGCCACTTAATATCTCTTCTAATAATTCTGACTTCAAAAGATCTTCATCTTGATTTTTTGAATTTTTTCTATTTTTTATTAATTTTCTTGGTACATAAAAATAATTTTTACCTTGGTATTCTAAATTAATTATGGTTCTATCTGGTTTAGGACTTTCATCTAAAGCTTCTTTGAAAAAGGTTTTAGGGTTTTCCCCTAAAAAAGCAATTTCCTGTTGAAAATCTAAAAATTCATAGTTTACAAAGGTCTCAATTGATCTTATTTGATTCTTTGTATTTTTATACATATATGAGCTATAAAAGGAAATTATACCTATGTATGATATACAAAATATCACTATTATTTTTTTATAATTTTTACTTAGTTCCTTTGAAATATATTTCATACTCCTCCTTTAAATCTAGTTACATTTTAAGATATATCCAAATCCCCTTACAGTTTTAATGTATTTTTTTTCCTTTGTTTCTATCTTTTTCCTAAGGGCATTTATATATACATCTATAATTTTATTATCCCCTTGAAAATCCCAGCCCCAAACATCTTCTATTAGTTTTTCTCTAGATAGAACAATTTCTTTATTTAATATTAACGTATACATTAGATTATATTCTGTCTTTGTTAGTTTAATTTCCTTTTCATCAATGTAAAGAACCTTTTTTTCACTGTGAATTTTAAGATCATTATACTTAATAAAATTACTTGAATAAAAATCCTTTTTATTTCTAAATATAACCCTCATTCTTGCAAATAGTTCCTGAATATTAAAGGGCTTTGTTAAATAGTCGTCAGCTCCCATATCCAAAAGTTCTATTTTATTTAATATTTGATCCTTTGCTGTTAAAATTATTATAGGTATGTTTGATATCTTTCTTATTATTTTACAAATCTCTTCCCCTGAATATTTAGGAAGCATTAAATCCAAAAGAATCAAATCAAAATTACCCTCTTTAAATTTTTTAATTCCTATCTCACCATCTTCAGCTAAATCAACTAAATATTCCTCATGAATTAATTCCATCTTTAATAATTTTCTTATTTTTTCATTATCCTCAATTATAAGTATTTTTTTCATGTGTCACTTCCTTTAAATAAATATAATAAATATTATAACACTATTATTAAAATTACATTAATATTTTTATAATAATTTTATAAAATTTTAATCTAATTTTAATAAAAATGAATTACTATTGTGTATAAACTAAATTTGGAGGTGACCTGTGATATTAATAATTCTAATTATAATGGCAATTGCAAAATAAAAGATACCTAAAAGGATGTGAAAACTTGAAACTTAACTACAAAAAATCAATAATTAAATTTACTTTTATATATTTAGCTATATTTATACCTTTAATGTTTTTTAGATTTCCTGATATTAGAAATGAAATTAAATATCTAGCTATAACAAGGGAGTCCCTAAATAACAACTTATTTATTTTAAATTATTTAAATAATCTTTACCCAGATAAGCCACCATTTTATTTCTGGATATTAAAAACAATTGACGTGTATTTTCCAAAGTATTTTTTCCAGCTTGGAATCTTAATTGGGAGTATCATCCCATCTTATATTATTTCAATACTTAGCTATAATTTTATATTGAACTTTAAAAAAACCTATAAATTTATTGAACCTTTAAGCTTTACCATAACTTTAGCATTGATTGCTTCTCCTTTATTCATAGGAGGTACCAGTGTTTTAAGAATGGATATGTTAATGTATTTATTTATTTTTTCCAGTATCTATTTATTTTTTAATATGTACTATGGATTTAAAATAATAAATTACAAAATTTTAATTTTCATGTATGCATTTATTTTTTTAGGACTTTTTACTAAGGGTATTGTTGGATTTATTGATCCTATTATCATTATTTTAAGTTTTCTATTGCTTAATAGAGATTTAAAGTTCCTAAAAAAGATTCATTTTACAAAGGGGGTTATATTTATTTTTATCTCCATAGCCCTGTGGTTTTTTAAAGTTTATACTTCTCATAATGGAATAAATTATTTAAATCTTTTACTAGGGGAAGAAACCCTAGGTAGAATTGTAAAATCAAAAGCCCATGTTAGAGGTATAGCTTACTATTTAAAACATTTACCATTAGTTTTAATTCCCTATGGTATAGGAGTATTTTTCTCAATACATCACTATATAAAAAATATTAGAAATTTTAAAAATTGGAAGGAGCTAGAAAAAATATTTTTCTCAATGTCCCTACCTCTATTTATTCTTTTATCCCTTGCAAGTGGTAAGTTACTTATATATTTACTTCCTGTTTTATATGGATTCATTGGATTAACTATTTTATATTTAATTGAGTTTAAAGATAGACATTTAAATAAAATACTTATAAATATAGCTCTACTTAATTTAATAATACCCTTTATTATAAATAAAAAGTTAAACAGAGATAATTCTGTACATAAAACTTTAAATATAATTAGCTCCACAATGTTGTCATTAATATTTCTAGTTTCTATAAATGGAAATTTTTACAGCAAACGCTACACACTTAAACCTATTATAAAAAAAATTGAAGACATACCTGAAGAAAATATATATGCCTACAGGTTTGAAGATTTCCAAAATGCTAAATACATAATTAATAAAAATATTATTCCAATTAACAACGGAACTACCCTTATTTTACCTAAGGAAAGCTTTATTATTACAAAGTCAAATAGAAAAGAAGACATTTCCAAGGACTTTAAAAATGCAAAGATAATTCTAAAAAACAAAAATTATTATTTATATAAAATTTAAAACACAAGGGGAGACATATGAAAAGAATATCAGTAATAGCACCAGTTTATAATGAGAAACAAAATATTACAAGATTTATTAATGAAGTTGAAAAATCTCTAAAAAAGGAATTTAACTCCTATGAAATAATTTTAATAGATGATGGAAGTTCAGATGGAAGTGATTTAATACTTGATCAAGCTATACATGAAAATGCCCATGTGAAAACATATCATTTTTCAAAAAATAATGGACAAACAGCTGCAATTGATGCTGGATTTAAAATGGCAACTGGGGACTTAATTGTAACAATGGACTCAGATTTGCAAACTAATCCTGATGATATTTACTTACTTTTAAAATATATCGATACATATGATATGGTCAATGGATGTAGAAAAACAAGGGAAGATGGACTTAAAAGAAAAATCCCTTCTGCTGTTGCAAATAAAATCAGAAATTTTATCACAAAGGACAATATTACAGATACTGGATGTCCATTGAAACTGTTTAAAAAAGAAGTTGTAGATAGTTTTTATTTATTTGAAGGAATGCACAGATTTTTACCTACCCTTGCAAAAATAAATGGCTTTAAGGTAATTGAAATTCCAGTTAGACATTATGACAGGGAATTTGGAACATCTAAATATGGGATATTTAATCGTTTATTTAAAAGTTTAAAGGATGCCCTTGCAGTTAGATGGATGAAAAAAAGACATTTAAATTACAAAATTGTGAAAAAGGAGGACTAATGACTCTTAACTTTTGGATGATAATTGGTTTTGTTGGACAAACTTTCTTTTCAATGAGATTTTTAGTTCAGTGGCTAGCAAGTGAAAAGGCAGGAAGAAGTATTATTCCCTTTTCATTTTGGATTTTTAGTTTAATGGGTAGTTTTTTTCTTTTAACCTATGCTATCTATAGGAGGGACCCTGTATTTATTTTAGGGCAAACTCCAAATTTATTTATTTATTCTAGAAATATCTATTTAATAAAAAGAAAAAAAAGGAGATGTAATAATTAATGAAAATACTTGTAACAGGGGGAGCTGGATTTATAGGTTCCAATCTTTGTGAAAATCTACTATCTTTAGGACATCATATTATAAATATTGATAATTTTCATGATTTCTATGGAAAAAATATAAAAATTAAAAATGTTTTAGAAAGTACAAATAACAAAAAATATATTTCCACAGTTAAAGACATTGAAAGTTTAATTAAAATAGTTAATTGTGACACATATAAATTATACTTTAATGACATTAGAAATCTTGAGGACTTAGATAATATATTTGTAAAAGAAAAACCTCAATTGGTAATACATTTAGCTGGACTTGCTGGGGTTAGACCATCTATAATGAAACCTTTACTTTATGAGGATGTTAATGTACGGGGAACTATGAATTTACTAGAAATTTGTAAAAAATATAAGGTTACTAAATTTATCCAAGCTTCTTCATCTTCTATTTACGGAAATAACACTAAGGTTCCCTTTAAAGAAACTGACATAGTTGATTTTGCAATTTCTCCCTATGCTTTTACTAAAAAATCAGCAGAGGTAATAGGACATGTTTATCATAAACTATATAATATTGATATGTTTCAATTGAGATTTTTCACTGTTTATGGACAAAGGCAAAGACCTGATCTTGCAATTCATAAATTTATAAAATTAATATTAGAAAATAAAGAAATTCAAATGTTTGGAGATGGATCTACCTACAGAGATTACACATATATTCAAGATATTATCCAAGGTATTTTAAAATCCATGGATTACTTATTAGTAAATAATAATGTCTATGAAATATTAAACCTAGGTAGCTCTCATCCTATTTCCCTAAAGGAAATGATTAAAACCATTGAAAAGGTTTTAAATAAAAAGGCTAAAATAAAATATTTACCTATGCAACCTGGAGACGTTGATAAAACTTACGCAGACATAAGCAAGGCTAAAAAGCTTATATCCTACCAACCAAAAACATCATTTACTAGTGGAATAGAACAATTTTTTAATTGGTATAAGGAGGATTAATATATGAATATTGCAGTAATTGGAACAGGTTATGTGGGACTAGTTCAAGGAATTATAATGGCAGATTTCAATCATAATGTAACCTGTGTGGATATAGATATTGATAAAATAAACAGACTACAAAGGGGGGAAGTTCCAATATATGAACCTGGATTAGAAGAGCTTTTAAAGAAGAATATTCTTAGGAAAAAAATCACCTTTACATCAAATATAAAATCTGCAATTAAAAATTCTGAAATTATATTTATAGCAGTGGGAACACCTCCAGCAATGGACGGATCTGCTGACTTACAATATGTTTTAAATGTAGCAAGGGAAATTGGTGAAAATATTGAAGATTATAAGGTTATTGTTAATAAATCCACTGTGCCAATAGGAACTGGTGAGCTAGTAAAGGATACTTTAGAAAAGGAGCTTAAAAAAAGAAATACCCCTGTGGAATTTGATATAGTTTCCAATCCAGAATTCTTAAGAGAGGGAAAGGCAGTTGAAGATTGTCTTAACCCTGATAGAATAGTTATAGGTTATGACAGCACAAAGGCTCTAAATATTATGAAAGAACTATATGGGAAATTAATAGAAAAAAATATTCCCTTTGTTTTTACTAATATAAAAACCTCTGAAATGATAAAATATGCATCTAACGCTTTTCTAGCTGTGAAAATATCATTTATTAATGAAATCTCACTTTTAGCAGAAAAAGTTGGAGCTAATACAGATGACATATCCCTTGCTATGGGAATGGACAATAGAATTTCCCCTAAATTTTTAAAATGTGGACCTGGATATGGAGGTTCTTGTTTTCCCAAGGATACCAAGGCCCTTGTTAAAATTGGAGATAATGTTGGGGAAGAAATGTCAGTTGTAAAGGCTGCTATTTATGCTAATGAAAAACAAAAATTTAAAATTGTTGAAAAAATAAAAAAAGAAATGAATGGACTAGAGGGAAAAATTATTGGAATACTTGGGCTTTCCTTTAAGCCTGATACTGATGATGTGAGAGATGCACCTAGCATTGATATTATAAAACATTTAATAAACAATGGGGCCAAAATAAATGCATACTGCCCTAAGGGAATGAAGGAAGCTAAATGGAGGTTGCATGATTTTAATAATAAAATCCTTTACTGTGAAAATGAGTATGAGGTTTCAAATAAAGCAGACTCAATTGTATTAATAACTGAATGGTCTCAGTTTGAAAACTTAGATTTAAATAAAATGAAAAAAAATATGAGGGATAATTTCTATTTTGATTTAAGAAATATCCATAATAAAAATACTGAAATAAAAAAGATATTTAAATATTTTCCCTTTGGAAAAAAAGATCATCCCATTATCTCATAATGGGATGATCTTTTTTCTTTTTATAATATTTATCATAATACCTTAGCATTAATCCAACAAAAATTAATGGCAAGAGAATTATCATTGTGAACCATTTTACTAAACGATTTGAAGCTTGATTAATATATTGCATAATAGCCTCCTAGGAATAATTAATTTGACCCCTTAACTATTCTAATCATATCTAAAACTTCCATTTTTATATTTGTTTTAATTCTAACTATTGAATTGGGATTTGCAAATAAAGTTTCTGATTCATGACCACGTTTATCAATTAATATCATTTTAGGTAAAGTAAATTCAATTGCCTTTGTATTTGGAGTAACAACTTCTAGAACTTCTCCACTTTCCACTCTGTTTCTAATATCTAAAATATATTCATCACTTGAGACTTTTTCAATAACTTTAGCAACTAGTTGATGAGTTTGGCTGTATGAATTTCTATCGTTATAGTTTTGACCATCTACACCTGGATTTCCAAAATAAAAACCTTTAGTATACAATCTATGAGATGTTGATTCCAATTCCTTTAACCAATTTTCATCAAAAACATATTCTCCAGCATTGTATTTATCTATTGCTTCCCTATATGCTTTTACTGCATTTGCAACATAATAAATTCCCTTCATTCTTCCTTCAATTTTTAGAGAATCTACCCCTGCATCTAAAATTTGATCTATTATATCTATTGTACATAAATCCTTTGAACTAAAAATAAATGTTCCATGTTCATCTTCAAAAACTGGCATATATTGACCTGGTCTTTTTTCTTCCATTAGAGAATATCTCCATCTACAAGGTTGAGCACAGTCTCCACGATTTGCATCTCTTCCTGTAAGATAATTACTAAGTAGACATCTTCCTGAAATAGACATACACATAGCTCCATGCACAAATACTTCCAATTCTATATCTGGAACTTTAGCTCTAATTTCTTTAATGTTTTCCAAAGAAATTTCCCTAGCAAGAACAACTCTCTTTGCTCCCATATCCTTCCATATTTTAACAGAACGCCAATTTGTATTACTAGCTTGAGTACTTACACTAATTGGAATATTTGAATTTTCTTTAACTATTTGGAAAACTCCAAGATCAGCTACAATAACTCCATCTACTCCTATTTTATCTAAAAATCTAACATACTCAGGAAGTACTTCTAAATCCTCATTGTGTGGTATTATATTAAGTGCCACATAAACTTTCTTTCCAAGATCATGTGCATAATTTGCAGCCTTTTCCAATTCTTCATTTGAAAAGTTATGACTTCCAGCTCTTAGGTTAAATATTTTTCCCCCAAGAAATACAGCATCAGCTCCATAATGAAATGCCATCTCCATTTTTTCATAGTTTCCTGCTGGTGCTAATAATTCTACTTTTTTCATTTGATAATTCCTCTCTTATATATTTTATACTTATATTTAATCAATTGCAGTTGTAAAATCTCCAAATTTTGTAATCTCATTAAAGAATTTAAGTTTAACTGTTCCAACTGGTCCATTTCTTTGCTTTCCAATTATTACTTCTGTAATTCCCTTTTCCTCAGAATTTTCATTATAATAATCATCCCTATAAAGAAACACAACCATATCCGCATCTTGCTCAATTGCTCCAGATTCTCTTAAATCTGAAAGCATAGGTCTTCTATCAGCTCTTTGTTCAGGAGCTCTAGATAACTGTGATAGGGCTATTATAGGGACATCTAATTCCCTTGCTATTCCCTTTAGTGATCTAGAAATTTCAGAAATTTCCTGTTGTCTATTTTCTCCCTTACCTGCACTTTTTATTAATTGAAGATAGTCAACTATTATAACATCTAACTCCCCTGCTATTTTTAATTTTCTAGCTATTGATCTTATTTCTAGAACATTTACATTGGGAGTATCTGCAATATGAATGTTTGAGTTTGATATTTGCCCACAGGCAATACCTATTTTTCCCCATTCCTTATCCAATAAAAAACCATTTCTTATTTTTTGTAATCCTATTCCTGATTCCATTGAAATAAGTCTTTGAAGTAATTGGGAACTAGACATTTCCAAACTAAATAGTAATATTCCTTTATTATCATTAGTTGCCATATTAAGGGCCATATTAAGAGCTAGGGCTGTTTTTCCCATTGCAGGTCTTGCTGCTATAATTACTAAGTCTGAAGGGTGAAAACCACTTGTCTTATCATCAAAGGATACAAATCCTGATGATATTCCTGAGGTCATTCCCTTATTGTTCATAATTTGCTCTAATCTTTTAATTTCATCTGAAATTGCCTGTCTCATATCAACTAATTCTTTTGAATCCTTTGTTTCAGAAATTTTAAAAATTAAGCTTTCTGCCTTATCTAAAATAACATCAACATCCTCATAACCTTCATAGGACATTTCAACTATTTTAGTTCCTGCTGATCCTAATTTTCTCAAAAGAGATTTTTCCTTAACAATTTTAGCATAGGAAAGAATATTTGCTGCTGTTGGAACCTCTTCTAAAATATCATAGAATATAGATTCTCCACCAATTTCATCAAATTTATTAATCTTCTTTAAATTATTCATAACAAGTAGTGGATCTATACTTTCTTGGTTAGTATAACATACTCCCATAGCATCAAATATGTATCTATGTCCTACCTTATAAAAATCTTGACTGGAAATAATTGCTGCAACCTCACCATAAATATCAGGTCTTAAAAATATTCCCCCTAGCACAGCTCTTTCTGACTCTAAACTGCTTGGAACTGACTTTAACTTTTCTAATCTATCCATATATTTTATCCTTTTGTTACTACTGTTATTTCAGCCTTTACATCCCTGTGTAATTTAACTGTTACTTTATGTTCCCCTGTACTTTTAATGTTTCCTTCTATTTTTTTTCTGTCTATTTTTTTCCCATATTTATTTTCTATTTCTGCAGAAATTTCTTTATTTGTAATAGCTCCAAATAATTTTCCATTATTCCCAACTTTTACCTCTAAAACTAATTTTTCCTTTTCCAATAGATTTTTCACATCAATTGCCTTTTGTTTTTCTTCTTCATCTCTTTTTGCTGCTTTTTTCTTGTCATTTTCAATTTTTTTCAAAGCTTCAGGAGTTGCTAACATCCCTTTGTTATTTTTTATAATGAAGTTTTTTGCATAACCTTCAGAAACTGATACTAAGTCTCCTTTTCTTCCTTGTCCTGCAACGTCCTCTGTAAGTATTACTTGTATTTTTGCCATTTCTCATCCTCCAGTATTTTTTTCTTGTTATTTCTTATTTTTTTTATTGTCTTCTTTGATCACGTTAAATTTTATTATTTTAAAACTTGCTAGTCCCCCTAATATAAAGAAAACATTAGGGAAATAAAAAACTATGACTATTGAAAGTACATGTTTTAAAATATCAAATCTTATTTTAGTCCCTATAAGATTATATAATATTTTAGCTGCATATACAATATAAGATATTTTTGTTATAAGTAAAATGTTTTGTAATAACAAACTATCCATACCAAAATATTCTTTTCCTATAAATGGAATAATATAAAATAATACCCATATATATGATAGGTTCCAGCCACTATAATGCTTTCTCCCCCTTGATAAATATGTTAAATAAGTCATAAGACCAACATAAGTATAAATAAGGAAATATTTATAATCTCTAATAAAATTAAAGACTAGTTTTAAATCTGTTTCTGACATTTTATAATTATTAACATACATATCTTCAACTAATTTTTTGATTTCTAGTATATCTGTTTTTAATAATCCCATGCATATTACAATTAAAATTGTTGATATTATAGAAGTTATAACCATTCTATCAAAAATTTTAAATCTTGAATTCTTAATCTTAGCATCCTTAAATACATAAAACATTATTTCTATTGTTAAAAAAATCGATACATATATTAAAGCATTTTCATAGCTAGTAACAGCTATTCCTGCTATTATAACTATATTTGTAAGTATATGTTCTTTCAAAGTAAAAGCTAAACCATTTTTTATTTTATAGCTTGGTAACATAAAACCAGCAACTGGTATTATCATAGCTAAACTATACAATAAAATTGAAATTAAACTATACTTTATCATCTTTTTATTCATTAATCTTCTCCCCTTGAAAAGAAGTCCACTACTTTAGACAGTGTATCATCATCACTTGCTTCTATTTCATTTTTTTCTTCTGCTACTGTATACTTCATTTTTATTTTAGATTTTGTCATACTTTGAACTATATCTTGAAAAGGAATATTATAGTACTCACTTTCAAGTTGATCCTTTGCAAATAAACTGTCTCCTAAATCTATGTATAGGAATCCATTATCTACTTTAGTTGGTTTTGCTGTTATTAAAAAAGCCCCGTAAGGAGGTTTTTTACTCTTTGCCTTATCCACAATATCATTCCACATTGATTTTATATCTTCTATTGTAACATCTACTTTTTCTTTCTTTCTAGAATTCTTTTCCTTAGAATCCTTATACACAATTTTTTCCTTTATTATTTCTTTTATTTGTGCTTTTTCTTCATTACCACTTGTTCTAGGTTCTTTTTTTAATAAATTATTTAAAACAACATAACCTAAAAGTCTCTTATCCTCTTCATATTTAAACTTATTTAATGAATCGTAAACTTTTCCAATTATATTTAGTCCCTCTTCCACTTTCACACTTTCATTTACCAAGGAATCCTTCATGTATCTTGCAAAATCCTTGAAAAATTTTTCAATGTCAAAGGATTCTTCCCATAGTTTATCTAAAAACTTAACTCCATTCATCATTGATCCAGACTTTATAGTTTCATAAAACTCCTTTAACAAAGTCTTTGAAGTTGAACCAAGGATTCTACTAGTGTCTTCCTCTTTAATTTCATTACCAAGGCAAGATACAATGACTCTTTCAAGTACAGATATTGCATCTCTCATACTTCCCCCAGATATGTCATAAATAAGTTCTAAACTTCCATCATCTATTACAACTTTTTCAGCTTCACAAATTTCTTTAAGCTTATCTTTAGATTCCTTAGGTGTTAAAATTTGAAAATCATATCTTTGACATCTTGATATAATTGTAGGTAAAATTTTATCTGGTTCAGTTGTTGCTAGTATAAATATAACATGAACAGGTGGTTCTTCTAAAGTTTTTAAAAGAGCATTAAATGCCTCTTTAGTTAACATATGAACCTCGTCAATTATATATATTTTTTTTCTACCTTTACTAGGTTGATAATTTATTTTTTCCTTTAAATCTCTTATTTCATCAATACCCCTATTTGAAGCAGCATCTATTTCTATTAAATCTATAAAACTTCCATTGTCTATAGCTTTACAATTTTCACATTCATTACAAGGAACACTGCTAATTCCGTTGTTAATACAATTTATTCCCTTTGCAATAAGTCTTGCACATGTTGTTTTCCCTATTCCCCTTGGTCCACAGAAAAGATAAGCTTGAGACATTCTATCATTATCTAAAGAATTTTTTAAAGTTCTTATTATATCAGCTTCCCCTGCTATTTCTTCAAAGTTCTTAGGTCTATATTTCCTATATAGCGTTGTTTGCACAATAGCCCCCTTCATAAAATTAAGTTAAATTACTTAATCTAACTCATAATTACCCATTTTTGTTCTAAGGGTATTTCTAGTAATTCCTAATAGTTCAGCAGTTTCTACTCTTTTTCCGTTGGTTATTTCTAAAACTTGTCTTATTAGTTCCTTTTCAACCTTTGAAATTATATGTGTATAGTAAGCTGTTTTCCCATTTGATTTATATGCTGTTATTTCCCCTTCTATCCAATCTCCAAGTATCCAATTTTGAATGTCTCCCTTTCTCTTAACTGGTTTATTTCCCAAAACATTACTTGGTAAATCCTCAATTAATACTGAAGTTCCTCTACACAAGGCAACAGCAGATTTCATTGCATTTTTTAATTCATTAACATTTCCAGGCCAATCATATCTCATTATTTTTTTCAAAGCAGGTTTACTAATTCCCTTAACTGATTTATGAAGTTCTGCATTACAATCAACTAAATATCTATCTATTATAAAGGGAATGTCGTCCTTTCTTTCTCTTAGTGGTGGAATATTAATTTCTAGAACCCTTAATTTTAAATATAGTTCTTCTATAAATTCCCCATTTGTTATTGCCTCTTCTAAATTTGCACTTGTAGTTGCTATTATTCTAATATCAGTTTTTATAGGATCTGCTCCACCCATTCTAAAAAATTCCTTTTCTTGTAATAAATAAAGGATTTTTGATTGAATGTCCAAGTTTAAAAACTCAATATTTCCAAGATGTAAAGTTCCACTATTGGCCTTTTCCAAATCCCCTGCTTGGGAAAATACTGCTCCTTCAAAGGCTCCCTTTTCATATCCAAACAATCTTCTTTCTAACAAAGAATTTTGAAATGAAGTACAGTTGATACTTATAAATGGTTTTTTAGAAGCATCACTAAATTGGTGTATTGCATTTGCAACACTTCTCTTTCCAGTTCCCTTTTCACCTACTACTAAAACTGGAACCTTATTTATTGCAACCTTTCCTATTTTCTTATATACTTCAACTATTTCCTTAGTTTGACCTATAAGCTTATCCCCTGTATTTTTATTCTTATCAACTCTTTCAGCTAATAATTTATGATCCTTTACAGATTTTTCAATAATTTTAATAACTTCTTCACTTGATATTGGTTTTAAAATATAATCATAGGCTCCTGCTTTAATACTTCCTGCTACTACTTTTAGATTTGAACTTTGACCAAGTATTATTATAACAGCTTTCTTTTGAAATTCTTCAACTTTTCTTATAATATTTATTAAAGTTTCTGAAGGTAGTTGCATTTCTTCTATTAAAATACACTCATATTTTTTTCCCTTTACTGTATCCATGAACTCTGTAACATTATTAATAACGTTTAATTCATTATCCATATTATTTTCTAGCTTTTCTGCTAACTCATCTTCCAATCTAAAACCTAATAATTTCACTTTATCCCCCTTGTTTTATATTCCCTTTAGTTTAAAAGAATACTCTAATATTACCTTTCCTTTAATTCTTTGACCTCTTTTACTTAGATATATATTCCAAGTTCTTCCAATGGTTTCTATAGCTGTATTTATTTCAGGTACTCCACTTCCCTTTTCCATAATTAAATTAATAACTCGACCATTTGCATCAATGTCAAGTTTAACCTTTACAGTTCCTTGCATTCCTGAAAGTTCAGCTTTCTCTGGATACTTAGGTTCCTTGTTAGATCCATCCCATCTAGCTATGATTTCTGCATCTTCAACTCCTAATTTGTATCCACTAGGAAGTCCTTCAACTTTTCCTTCCTTTACCTCTATATCTCCACTTCCATTTTTGTTTTTAATATCTATTGCTTCATCCTTTGATTCTGAAGCAATTTTATCAATTATTTTAGAGTCATTGAAGATAGAACTATTTTTATTTACTCCATCACTATCTTCCCTTTCTAATTTAACCTGCTCTTTATAGCTTTTTTCATCAGACTTTATAGAATTTAATTTTTTGTTAATAGCTGATTTATTAGAGGTTAAAACATCTAGAGAAGGTGTCTTTAAAGACTTTGAAATTTTCATAAGATTTAAATTTTTCTCTCTTTTTATTCTCTTTCTTTCCTCTATTAAATCTTGTTTAGTTGTATCTAATATTTCTTTTTTCTCAGCTTTTTTCTTATTTGGTATCGCTTTGTCCTTAGCTTTAGATGTATATTTTTGTTTTTCTAGAGCAACTAGTCCAACTTTTAATTTTTTATCCTTTACATCCTCTACTTTATCTAAGCCTGGTATACAGATAAGAATTATTAAATTTATAATAATAGCCAAAGAAAATGAAATTGCATCACTTTTTTGTATTTTCATAAATTATCTCCTATTTTAATACTGTGTCAATGTCTAATTCCTCTGCACCAGCTTCTTTGGAAATTGTCATAATTTCAACAATAAATCCATAGTCTATAGATTTGTCTCCACTAATAATTACATTCTTACTTTCTGACTCTCCAAGTACCTTTGCTAATTTTCCCTTAAGATTTCCCTTCTTAACAACTACCTTTTTATTTTCCTTTCCATCCTTATATTTTAAATAAATAGTCTTTTTCCCTGTTATACTAATTTGTAAATCTTTAACAGGTTTTAATTCTCTTATTGTTGATTTTGGAAGCTCTATTTTTATACCTGTATCAACATCTTCAAATGTTGTTGCCACTAAAAAAAATATAAGAAGTAAGAAAACTACATCTATAAGAGGAGTTAATTCTAAAACGATATTTTTATTATTACGTCTTCTGAAATTTTGAAATTTCATATTACTTACCTCCTAAAATAGTTTATTACCTCAACACTACCCTTTTCCATATCATTTACAATGTCATCTATTTTTTTATTATAGTAGTTATAAATAATAAGAGCTGGTATAGCTACAAATAGACCCCCTGCAGTTGTAAATAAAGCCTCTGAGATTCCTTCAGCTAATATTGAAGCATCCCCTGTTCCGTGAATTGCAACAGCTTGAAAGGCTTTAATCATCCCTGTAACTGTACCTAATAACCCAATAAGAGGTGTAACGTGGGCTACCATAGAAAGTATCCACATATTTTTTTCCAAACGGGGAATTTGAGCTAGAGCTTGTTCCCTTGCCTTTTCTTCTAACACAACAATACTTTTTGTGTCTTTATTACATGATGTAAATACTTCCTTAAGAACTTTACCTGTGGAACATTTAGTTTTACCTAAATATTCTATCACACCTGGTAAATCTCCCTTTTCCAAATATTCATTAATTTCTTCCTTTAAATCGTCAAACTTTCTCTTTTCTGAAACTTTAAAATATATAAATTTTTCTATTATTACCCCAGTTCCTAGTACAGACATTAAGATTATAAAATACATTAATGCTCCACCGTTTTTTATCCAGTACATAAATTCCTCCTAAAATTATAAGGCTATTCCAATAGCAACTATCCCAACTACACCTAATAAGATCTTTAAAAAAGAAGTATCCTTTTTAACTTCTCCAGATAATTCATTTTGTAAATCACTATCTTTATTTAAAACCCCTTGTTTTTCATTCTTTATATTTTTATCAGAAATTTTAGCTCTCATTCCTTCTACATTTTCTGTTTCTAATTTTACCCCACTATCTTTTATTTCCCTTGTTTCAATAGTTTCCTTATTAATTCCTGTAACCTCCTTATCAAGAACTACATTTTCAGCAGCAAATAACCCTGCACTACAACTTAGCATCATTATTACTAACATTTTTTTCATCTGTAATCTCCTCCTTGTCTTTAATTAAAAATTGTTCGTATTTTTTTACAGTTTCTTTATTTAATCCAGTAAGTTCATTATAATATTTATCAGAATTTATCTTATCTTCCTTTCTTAGGGACAAGATTAATAATTTCTCAACTAAATATTCCAAGTATGAATCAGCATTTGGATCATTATATACTTCTTTGTATGCCTTTATAGCCTTATCAATATTATTTTGAGCCTCGTATATTCCACATATATTTATCTTAGAAAGTGTTACATATTTGCTTTGAGGATAAATAACTATTACCTTGGTAAAGCCCTTTAGAGATTCCTCATATTTTTTATCATTCTTATCTAAATAAGCTAGTCTAAATGTGGCTAAATCTTTGTATATACTAGAATCTAATTTTAAAGTTTCACTATAATATTTTCTAGCCTTATCATATGATTTTATTTCATAATTATACTCTCCTAAATTTTTAAGAGCATAATCCCTGTAAAATTTACTATCTAATAAAATTTTATCTTCATTTAAAGCTTTTCCTGTCATACCTTTTTTTCTGTAATAATGAGAACTGTAATAGCTTTTTTTAAACTTATTATGAATCTTATCTATCCATTCTTTTCCAGAGTCTATATTATCTTGTAAAATATAGACATCTAGGATATTTTCTAGTATTTTATCCTTTTCTAAAACATCAGTTTCCTTTTTAAATAGAGATGCATACTCCTCTATAGCCTCATCATAATTTTTTGTTTCAGATAAATATTTCCCTCTTTTTAAAAGAACAGTTTTATAATATACTGAATTTGGATAATCATCTAGAAATTCTTTACTTTCCATTAAATATTCATCAAATTTTTCCAAGTTAAAGTAACAGCTTATAGACCAATACTTAGCTATTTCCTTATAACCCTTTATTTCATTTGAATTTATTATTTCTTCAAATAGCTCTAAAGCTTTCTTATAATTTTTTTCAGTGTAGTATGAATCTGCTATTTGATACTTAGAATAGGAATGGAAATTAGAGTCCTTTCCTAATTTTTCATAATATTTTCTAGCATTATTATAATCTCCAAGCCTATAATAACTTATTGCTACCCTGTTTAAAACTTCAGAAGTTAAATAATCATTGTTATTATCTAAATAGAATTTTCCCTCTTTAATTGTTTCCTTGTATTTTTCCCATAGGAAATAATTTTTTATAATATTGAACTTTGTTTTTTCAAGTAAAACATTATTTGAAGTTTTTTCCAAAAGACTTTTAAATAATTTATCTGCATTTTCATATTTTCCTATTCCAATATAGGCAATACCCTTTAAATAAATGTTGTCCTCTGTATTTTCTTGACTGTCTAAATATTTAATTGTAACTGCATATTTTTTTTGGTTAATTAAAAGATCTATTAATTTTCCTCTTATTTCCTTGTCATCATGGGTTTTTAAATAATCCACATATGCCTTTTCAGCTGAGATTAAATCATTTCTTGAAATTTCAAAATCTGCAACTGCCAAATAAATTTCTCTTCTATATTCTTCATCTTCCTTGTAAAGGTTTTTATAGTCTTTAAATAATTCTTCAATTTTATCCTTGTCCCCAATTTCACTGGTGATCAATATATATTTACTCATATTCTTTGCAGTTGAATAATCTGTATATATTTCTTTTATATAGTTATTTGCCTTTTCATAATCTTTTAATTCATAAAAGGCATTTAATAGCACCATTCTTAAATCATTATATTTTTCACTGTCTGAAACATAATCTTCTAAATATTTTTCATAATTGATAACTGCTTCATAGTCCTTGTTTTTATCTAGGGATAAAATAATATAATATCTTTTATTAAATGTGTAATATCTTCCCTGTATACTTGTAAATTCCTCTATAGCCTTTGAATAATTTCCAATTTTATAAAGGGCGTAGGCATAGTTATACTTACTTTCATCATCCTTTTTCCCTATTATCTTTTCATAATATTCTATTCCCTTTTCAAACTGCTCCCTTAAAAGAAAATAGTTTCCCACAACTTTGGAACTTTGATTTTTTAAGTAAGTATTTTCTATAGTTGGATATAATTTTAAAGCCTCTTGTATATCTCCACTATTTAAATATATCTCAATTAAGGAAACCTTTCCCTTTTCAGTGTATATATAACCAGGATTATTTTCTATTAAAGATGAAAAATATTTTATTGCTGTTTCAATATCATTTTTCTTATAGCTAATAGTTCCTAGTATATACTTTGCTAAAACTATATTTTCAGGTTTTTTCTTGTTCTTAAAGTTATAATACTTATTTATATAACCTAGGGCTTCCTTATACTCTTTAATATTAACATATGCAAGGGACATATATAGGAAACTGTCTTCATAATTATCCCCCTTTAAAGAGATTGCCTTTTTAAATTCCTTAATAGCTGAAATATTATTCTCGTTGTCCACAAGTAACATTCCTGTTCTAAAAAGTGCATCTTCATAACTTTTTTTTCTTTTCTTTAACAACTCTTCATAGTAACTGGATTTTTGAATATTCCCATATAATTTGTTTATTCTATATAAATATGAATAAACTTCCATTCTCTCACTTCTTCCTAATTTGTAATTTCTCAAAAGATTTTCAAAGGAATCACTGGATTTTGAATAATTTTTATTTAAATATTCAACTTTACATATTCTAAGTGCTAGATTTTTATTATATTTTGACTGGGGATATTCCATAATAAATTTTTTAGATTTAATAACTGCTTTACTATACTGTCCTTTAGAGTATAAAGTGTTTAAATTACTTAAATCATCCTTCATATCCCCATAGGCAACATTTGTAATAATTGAAATAATTAAAGCAATCTTCATTAATCTTGGGTTTTTCAAATTGATCACTCCTTATAATATAATTTTTTCAATATTTCCTCCACCTCATCTAAATCTATATCAGTATTTATACAAGGGGATCCCACTATTTGATTAAATATTCCATATATATTCTGAGAAAATGCATCATAAATACCAGAAATTAAATCCCTTTTACATGCAACTGCAATAATAAAATCTGGATGCTTTTCCCTTAAATACAATCTTGCCAATGTTCCACCTGTGGCTATTTTCACATCAACATTATATTTTTCTTTAAACTCTAAAAATCTATAGATTTTACATTTTTTACATCTAACACAATTTTCAATATTAGATGTTATTTTATATTTGCAATCATAACTTTGAATACAATGAGGTAAAAGAATTGAAATATTTTTTATTTCTTGCTTATTTATATTTTTTAAAACTAATTTATTGTTATATTTCACAAAATTTACAGCTACATTATTTCTTTTCTTTTGGTCATGAATTTTCTTTTCACTCATTAAATATGAAATATAATAGCAACTATAAATGATCTTGTGAAAAAATGTTTTGGTCATTTATTCACCTCACTAAGATTTTTTTTTATACATTAAGATTATATCACAACTTTAGACTATTTTAAACATCTAAAAGTTTTACATAAAAAAAAATGGGCATAAAAATGACCAATTTTTTTTGGGTCTATAATATTTGGTGTTGGTATTTGTAAAAATACTAATGCCTTTATTTTTTGCAAAAAAAAATTGAGACAAATAAAAAAATCCGTTACAATTAAGTTGCGACACCAAAAGAAAGGATGTGATT
>NZ_WJWY01000005.1 GCF_010367435.1 Fusobacterium sp. IOR10 | reverse complement strand
CAACTTCACCTGTTACAGTTGTACTATCAAATGGATCTCCATCAGTTCCATCTGCTAATAATACTTGTTCTTTATTAACATCATCTTCAAAACTTATATCATTAATAATTGAATTTCCTGTATTTTCTATAACTACATTATAGACCATTTCTCCATTTGGATAATAAGTTGTAGATTCTGCTGTTTTTGTTATTTCTATTGAATTTGCTTCTGGTTCTGTAATTATTTCATTACTATCTGTTGTTGTACCATCTAGCGTGTAGTTTGCTGTATTTTTTATTTGCCCAACGACATTTTCATTTACAGTTCCTTTTATTTGGAAAGTTATTTTCTCACCTTTTTTAATATCAAAGGTAGTTGAAGTAACTTTTCCTATTGCATTTACTGAAACATTTGGATGAGTTGTTGTTATAGTTGTTTCTCCTGAAACAACTTCACCTGTTACAGTTGAACTATCAAATGGATCTCCATCAGTTCCATCTGCTAATAAAACTTGTTCTTTATTAACATCATCTTCAAAACTTATATCATTAATAATTGAATTTCCTGTATTTTCTATAACTACATTATAGACCATTTCTCCATTTGGATAATAAGTTGTAGATTCTGCTGTTTTTGTTATTTCTATTGAATTTGCTTCTGGTTCTGTAATTATTTCATTACTATCTGTTGTTGTACCATCTAGCGTGTAGTTTGCTGTATTTTTTATTTGCCCAACGACATTTTCATTTACAGTTCCTTTTATTTGGAAAGTTATTTTCTCACCTTTCTTAATATCAAAGGTAGTTGAAGTAACTTTTCCTGTTGTATTATCTGCTGAAATAGTTGGATTACTTCCTGTTAAAGTTGTGTCTCCTGTAACAACTTCACCTGTTACAGTTGAACTATCAAATGGATCTCCATTATTTCCATCTGCTAATAAAACTTGTTCTTTATTAACATCATCTTCAAAACTTATATCATTAATAATTGAATTTCCTGTGTTTTCGATTACTACATTATAGACCATTTCACCATTTGGATAGTAAGTTGCAGATTCTGCTGTTTTTGTTATTTCTATTTTATTATCCTCTGGATCAGTTGTTACTTCATTACTATCTGTTGTTGCACCATCTAGCGTGTAGTTTGCTGTATTTTTTATATCTCCCACAACATTTTCATTTACAGTTCCTTTTATTTGGAAAGTTATTTTCTCACCTTTCTTAATATCAAAGGTAGTTGAAGTAATTTTTCCTGTTGTATTTGTTGAAATAGTTGGATTACTTCCTGTTAAAGTTGTGTCTCCTGTAACAACTTCACCTGTTACAGTTGAATTATCAAATGGATCTCCATTATTTCCATCTGCTAATAATACTTGTTCTTTATTAACATCATCTACAAAACTTATATCATTAATAATTGAATTTCCTGTATTTTCTATAACTACATTATAGACCATTTCTCCATTTGGATAATAAGTTGTAGATTCTGCTGTTTTTGTTATTTCTATTGAATTTGCTTCTGGTTCTGTAATTATTTCATTACTATCTGTTGTTGTACCATCTAGCGTGTAGTTTGCTGTATTTTTTATTTGCCCAACGACATTTTCATTTACAGTTACTTTTATTTGGAAAGTTATTTTCTCACCTTTCTTAATATCAAAGGTAGTTGAAGTAACTTTTCCTGTTGTATTATCTGCTGAAATAGTTGGATTACTTCCTGTTAAAGTTGTGTCTCCTGTAACAACTTCACCAGTTACAATTGCACTATTAAATGGATCTCCATTATTTCCATCTGCTAATAATACTTGTTCTTTATTAACATCATCTACAAAACTTATATCATTAATAATTGAATTTCCTGTATTTTCTATAACTACATTATAGACCATTTCTCCATTTGGATAATAAGTTGTAGATTCTGCTGTTTTTGTTATTTCTATTTTATTGTCCTCTGGTTCTGTAATTATTTCATTACTATCTGTTGTTGTACCATTTAGTGTGTAGTTTGCTGTATTTTTTATTTGCCCAACGACATTTTCATTTACAGTTACTTTTATTTGGAAAGTTATCTTTTCACCTGCTTTAATATCAAAGAGGGTATCTGAAGTAACTTTTCCTGTTGTATTATCCACTGAAATAGTTGGAACACTTCCTGTTAAAGTTGTGTCTCCTGCAACAACTTCACCTGTTACAGTTGTACTGTCAAATTGGTCGCCATTATTTCCATCTGCTAATAATACTTGTTCTTTATTAACATCATCTTCAAAACTTATATCATTAATAATTGAATTTCCTGTATTTTCTATAACTACATTATATACCATTTCTCCATTTGGATAGTAAGTTGTAGAATCTGCTGTTTTTGTTATTTCTATTACATTTTCCTCTGGAGTAAATTTAATTGTATTACTATAATTTTCACTTCCACTATTTAAAGTATAAGTTGATCTGTTTTCTATTTCTCCAACTGCATTTTCATTTACCTTTGCTGTAACTATAAATGAATACTTATCCTTTGGAGCAAGATTTCCTGTTGAATTTAAATTATTTCCTGACTCTATTGTATTAGTTATTAAACTATTTTCATTAGTTGGAGTATCAGACTCTTCTATTGTCCAACTGCTAAAGGCAACTCCATCACTTCCATCTGCTAGTTCTACTTTCATAGATTTTAAATAGTTATTTATATCTATATTTTGAGCAAATGTATCTTCAGAGTTCTCTATAAATATTTTAAATACCACATCTTCCCCTGGTATATAACTTGACTCATCTAAATCAAATATCCCTGTATCTGGATTTTTAATCCTTTCTTTTACAGATAACTCTTCATTTTTTTGTGTGGCTAAAACTTCATTTGAAGTTTTACTAGAAGTTGTACCATTTGAATCTTTATATTTAGAATCAAGCTTAATTTCTCCAATGATATTATCATTAACAACTCCTTCTATTTTGAAAATAATATTTTCACCTGGAGCAATGTCCATAGTTGCATCTAGATTATGAGCACTTGAATCAAATGTTACATTATCCCCAGATTCTAAAGCAATAATTATAGTGCTTTCATCAAATACTAATTGTGAAGTTCCATCTGAAGATAGAGCTGTAATTTCATTAATTACATTTGTTAAATTTACATTATCATCCCAACCTTCACCTATATTTGATAGTGTTACTTCATAATATAATTTTTCACCTGGTATATAGTTAGTTGGATTTTGTGAATAACTACTTCCATCTATTGATATTTTAGTTACTATATCCAACTCAGGAAGAACTGTTTCTAAAATCACTGGAGCTTTTAATGGATTTCCATCATATGTTACTATTGGATCATTTTTTATTTCTCCAAGTATATTATCATTTACAGTTCCTGTTAATTTTATTACTATACTTTCTCCTGGAGCTATATCAAAATCCCCTTCATATCCATTGGTTGTAGTTCCTGTTCCTATAGATGCACTGTTAGTTCCATGAGTTACAATTACATTATCTATAGAATTGAAGACTAAACCATCTCCACCTCCTGATGTTTCACCTGTCATAGTACTTAATAAATCTTCAACATTTACATTTTGTGCATATCCATCTCCAGTATTTTTAATTGTCAAAGTGTAAGTTACTTGCTCTCCTGGAGTGTAATTAGCTACATCTGCTGTATTTGTAATTTCCACTTCTCCTGGAGTTGGATTTATTGTAGCTGATATATTTGTTCCTGTTGCTGTTTCAGAATTTATTTTATAAGTTGCTGTATTTTTTATAGCTTCAACTGCCTGTATACTAGCTTTACCTGTTAAAATAAAGGAACATGAAGAATTTCCTCCTAATTTTATACTTGTATCTAAATCTCCACTTATTGTCTTAGATGAAGATATTGCACTTGTTGAATCAGATGGATAATATACAGTTCCGCTTTCAGTTTTTAAAACAAATTTATATCCTGATTGGAAAGCATCTACCTCATTTCCTCCTGGCCCTGCAACTTTTATATTAGAAACTATATCTTCAATATAGACAATTCCAGGTCCTTCACCTGTATTATCAAATGTCAATTTATAAGAAATATCTCCATCTGGAGTATAAGAAACATCACTAACACTTGAATCTATTCCTGCTATTTTATCACCAACTATATTTGATGGCTTTGATTCTGTTGTTACATTATCAGTTTTCCCTGTTTCAATAGTTGGATTACCATCCCCTGTAACTGTAACTTTATTTGTAATAGTACCTAAAGCATAGGCTGTTGTTTTTCCAGAAATATAAAACTCTACAGTTGAATTAGGAGCTATATCCACTGTTGAATTTATTAAAGAAGATCCTGAAATATCACCCATAATATAAGTTTTACCATCATCAGTTCCATTTGTTATGGAAGTTCCATTATAAATTTTTGTAGTAACTGTTACCTCTCCATCTTCAAAGGCTTTATCATTATAGCTTGTTGCTAAATCATAAATTTTATCGATTATCTTTAAATCATTAGCATATCCATCCCCTGTATTTTCCACTACAAGTTTATAATAAAGTGTTTCTTCTGGAGAAAAATATTCTTTTTCTGAAATTTCATTTTTTGAAGAATCAGTAAATGATTTATAATATGTTATTTTAGGATCATAAGGTTCTAATTTTTCACTTTCTGCTGTTGTGTTATTATAAGTTACTATATTTTCAGCTATTTCCCCAATAACATTATCTTTTAATTTTCCTGTCACTTTTATTGTTACTACCTCTGGATCATTTTCTTTTCCTGGAGCCATATCCATTACTGTTATTAATCCGTATTTTCTAATATAACTATCCCCAGAATCTAAAATCTCAAAGGTATAACTTTCAAAGGCTGTTGATGTACTCTCACTACCAGCTATTTCAGAAGTAATTTCATCAATATTTTCTGTTAATCTTAAATTGTTTTTATGTCCATATCCTGTGTTTGTAATTGTTATTAAATATTCAATTGTATCCCCTGGATTATAATTGATAGGATCTGTCCCATCTGAAATACTTGTATCTCCTACCTTTATAACCTTTTTTTCAACAGATATATTTGATGATTTTTCTTTTAATGTTACACTTTTAGATTCATTTTCAAATTCTGCTGTATTTTTAACATTCCCAATTACATTAGCTTTTATTGTACCTTTTATTTCAAATGTAACTGTTGCTCCTGGAGCAATTATTAATACATCATTTATATCAACATCTGTTTTAGTTAATTCTGACTCAAAACTTCCTATTTTTGTTATATTATCTGTACCACTGTTGCTTTTGCTAGCTGTTACTGTAAAATTACTGAAACTAAATCCTTCTGGAGTTGTTCCATTGGTACCATCCTCTTCAATAGAAGATGTTATTTTACTTATTTCATCTTTGATTGTTCCAGAGATTATTCCGTCTCCTGTATTTTCAACTGAAACTTTATAAATAACAGTATCCCCTGGAGCATATTTACTTTTAGCAGTAACCCCATCAGATTCATAAGCTTTTTTAGTTAATACAGCTTTTCCTTCTAAAGATTCTGAAGTTTCTGAACTGTAATCTTTTCCGTCAACTGTTACTGTATTTTTAATATCCCCTATAGCCCCTTCACTTACATGGGCCAAAACATATACAGCTATACTACCTTTAGAAGGAATATCCATTTCCCATTCTAAAGAAGTACTACCTAGGGCTTCAGTTCCACTATTTAAATTAATAACAGATTGATTTTCATTTCCTGTTTTTTCATAACTTAAAATTTCCCATTCTGAAAAAGCAGCTATTTCTTCAGTAGTTCCATCATCCTTATATGCTGTTGTTTTTATATTTGACAGGGCATCTGAAATAACTATGTCATTTGCTATTCCACTTCCTATATTATTTATAGAAATTTTATATTTTATCCAACCATCTGGAACATATCCCCCTGTTACTGTTGTTATTTTATCACTTTTATAATATGAATCAATTTCTTTAGTAACAGTTAGGTTATCTGATAAACTACTTATATCTGTAGAAACTGTATCTCCATCAACAATTACCTTATTAATAGCCGTTCCCACTGCCAATTCATTTACCACCCCTGTAATTTTATAGATTAAAGTAGAATTAACAGGAATACAAATTTCAGTGCTAAGGTCATTTGAATCTAAATAGGTACCAACCTCTATAAGATCTCCATTATCTCCTAATGTTTCTGTTGTTATTGTCCAACCATCTGGAAATAAATCTCCTGTTGTTCCATTTGATAAATCAACTTTTAAATCAGAAATAATATCTTTTATAGAAATATTTGATGCATTACCATTACTATTATTTCCTATTGTTGTTTTTAGAGTTATTTCTTCCCCTGCTACATAATCTCCTTCTTCAACTGTTGTTGTTGTCACTAAGTTATGTCTATAGGGTTCTGTTACTAAGCCGTTAAAATTAATTGTTCCAGCTATATCCTGCCTTATAACACCTGTAGCTTCATATCTAACAATATCCTCTGGAGATACATCTATAATTTGATCTATATTTTCATTATCTGACACTGAACTAGTTACAGTTCCACTGGAATTAGGATCATCATCTAAAACATCATTTATATATCTTTTTACTGTAAATTGTGGGTCTCCAGTACCTGTTGAAAATGGATTTCCTGTAGTTCCATCTAATAATTCAACTTGAATATTTTTTATATCTTCATTTACATGATAATCGTTTAAATACCCATCAACTCCCGTAGCTATAAATGTGTATGTTATTTCATCACCTGGTGTATACTTAGATTCACTTACTTTTCTTGTGTAAGAGCCACTGTTACTTCCATCTATTTCATGTGAAGCAATTACCATCTCTGCCCCACTTGAATCTTCCACAACTGCTTCATTTTTTATTTCATCTGAAAGTATATTATCCTTTAACACTCCTCTAAATTTATAAGTATATGCTTTAGGTGTAATTAAGTTCCCTGATTCAACTACTCCTGGTGATAAAGTTGGTTCATCCTCATAATCTGAATTAACATCTGTTATTTCTACTTCAGTTCCATCATTTACTGAAACAAATAACTTTTTAAAAGGAGACCCTGTTGTATCTGTTGTTGTTCCACCTTTATCATTTGCTAAATTAGTATCAATTTCAGAAAATTTATCTATAAATTTATAGTCTAAATCTCCAAAATTAAGAACTTCAGATGTTGTATTATAAAGTGTAACTGTATAATTTATTTCTCCCCCTGGAGCATAGGAATATTCCTCTGCTTCCTTTGTAATATAGAATCCTAAATCTGTAATTTCCATTAATTTAACTGAAGATTCATAAAGGTTCCCCCTTTGAGTATCTTCCACTGTTCCCACATTTAAAATAAAATTATTTGTAAGGTCAGACTTTGCTATTCCTACTATTTTGTATTGAACAGTTTCTCCTGGAGCTATATCAGCTGTTGCACTTATATCATTATTATCTAAAACGTCACCATTAACATCTGCATTAGTTCCAATAAAAGTATCAGGAACTATTTTTTTTATAGTCCATGAACTAAAGTTAGTTGATAATGTGTCTGATACAATAGCATTATTGGCATAACCTTCCCCAGTATTTTCAATTGTTAAAAAATATGTGATTTCTCCACCTGGCAAATAAGTCATATTTGAAGTGGACTTTGTTATTTTTAAAGCTGGAAGTTCTTTACTTGTTGTAGAAGATAAATTTATAGTAGACATATCATTTCCATCTTTATCCTTTGGAGTTACTGTTGCAGTATTTACTATCTCTTCATATGGAATTATATTATTGCTTGGGTCTCTTTTTACCTTTGCTGTAATAGTATATTTAACATTACCTCCTGCTGTAATATCTACAGTGTCATTAATACCTGAGGTATAGGTCCCACCACTAGTTATTTTAGTATCATCATCTGAAGTAGTAGCTATTATATTAAAACTTTCAAATAAATTTGATATTTCATCTCCATTTAAAGCTGTAGTTGAGATGTCACTTAATAGATCTGTTATTTGAACATCCTTAGCAAATCCTGCATTTTCATCATTTGAAACTGTTAATGTATAAGTTATATCAAATGAATTTGATAAATCATCAGTTGATTTAGGATAACTTGGATAATCACTTGTAAGTGTGGTAGTTATATCTGGATCTATTGGAAAACATCCTTTGTCTGAGTAAAGCTTATCATCAATACTAGCTGTATTTACTATTTTTCCAAAAACTGTTCCACTAACAGTAGCTTTTATTGTATAAACTAACTTAGTTCTTGCTCCTATTTGAGCTATAACATCTAAATCTGTGTCTACTAATGATTCTGAAGTTATTCCAGAATCTCCACTTGGAGTTCCTCCAGTGGCAGCATCTAAAGATTCAAATTCTGAAGTTATTGACCAAGATTTAAATGCATTATTTGAGCCATTTCCTTCTTCATCCATAATACTGCTTAATAAATCTTTAACTTTTACATCTGTATCATAACCATTTCCTTTATTTTCAATGATTATTTGATAAGTTAATATAGAATTTGGACTATATTCTGTTTCATTAACTGTTTTACTTATAGCTAGTTGAGATGGATAAGACTTTATTCCATTTCCACTTTCAACAACATTATCTGATGCGCTACCATCTAAAATTGTTCCAACTGAAGTATCTGAAACTTTAGCTACTAACTCATATGTTATTTCTTCCCCTGGAGCCATATCAACATTTATATCTATATCACTTGTTGTTGATGTTCCTGAAATTGTAGTTCCAACCTTTGTTCCATCATTTGAACTTGTTGGAGATACCACATTTAAAGTCCAACTACTAAAAGCTGGGCCTTGTGTTCCATCAGCTTGGGTAGTTAAAATATCACTTATATTATCTGTAATATTATAGTTATTTACAAATTTATCACTATCATTATTTTTTACTGTAATTGTATAAGTAACATCTTGCCCTGGTTCGTACTCAGTTACTGAAACTGTTTTTTCTATAGTTACATCTGAAGTATTTAACTCTTCTGGAGATACTTTAATTGTTTCGCTTGTTTTATCATCTGTTCCATTGCTAATAGTTGCAACATTTTCTATTTCACCAATGGCAGATTTATTTGTTATTCCTTTAATATTATAAGTTAAGCTTTCCCCTGGAGCTATATATATATTATCATCTAAACTTAATGAACTTTGAGAATTTCCAACTGTATACTTAGATCCTGAATTGCTGCCTTTGCTAATAAGGGTAATAGTTCCTGAATCAAATGCACTTCCTGAAGTTATATCACTTGAATCAGCTATAGAACCTGTACTATCATTTGCTAATGTTGTGTTTACTGCACTTAAATCATCTAATAAATTATATCCATAGGCATATCCTTCACCACTATTAGTTACAGTGATGTTATATTCTATTTCATTACCTGGTAAATATTTTTCTTTATTTGTTGTTGTTTTTGTTATAGATACATTTGGAGATTTAGATTTTATTCCATTTCCACTTTCAACAACATTATTTGAGGCGCTATTATCTAAAATTGTTCCAACTGAAGTATCTGAAACTTTAGCTACTAACTCATATGTTATTTCTTCCCCTGGAGCCATATCAACATTTATATCTATATCACTTGTTGTTGATGTTCCTGAAATTGCAGTTCCAACCTTTGTTCCATCATTTGAAGTTGTTGGAGACACTACATTTAAAGTCCAACTACTAAAAGCCTGTCCATTTGTTCCATCAGCTTGAGTAGTTAAAATATCACTTATATTATCTGTAATATTATAGTTATTTACAAATTTATCACTATCATTATTTTTTACTGTAATTGTATAAGTAACATCTTGCCCTGGTTCGTACTCAGTTACTGCAACTGTTTTTTCTATAGTTACATCTGAAGTATTTAACTCTTCTGGAGATACTTTAATTGTTTCACTTGTTTTAGTATCTGTTCCATTGCTAATAGTTGCAACATTTTCTATTTCACCAATGGCAGATTTATTTGTTGTTCTTTTAATGTTATAAGTTAAGCTTTCCCCTGGAGCTATATATATATTATCGTCTAAACTTAATGAATTTTGAGAAGTTCCAACTGTATACTTAGATCCTGAATTGCTGCCTTTGCTAACAAGGGTAATAGTTCCTGAATCAAATGCACTTCCTGAAGTTATATCACTTGAATCAGCTATAGAACCTGTACTATCATTTGCTAATGCTGTCTTTACTTCACTTAAATCATCTAATAAATTATATCCATAGGCATATCCTTCACCACTATTAGTTACAGTGATATTATATTCTATTTCATCACCTGGTAAATAGTTACCTATATTTGTTGTTGATTTTGTGATAGATACATTTGAAGATGCTGGAGTCAACGTTGAATCAGCTGTTTTATATAATACACCTGAATCATTTGATAATTCTCCATAACTTACTATATTATCTGTAAAGGCATCTTTTATCTTTCCTTTTATTTTTAATTTTATATATCCATTTTCTTCAGCTGTTGTAACAGACCTATCATCTGTAACTTCTGGAGTATACCCTAATGTAATTCCTGAAATTTCCAAATCACTTCCCTCAGTTAATGCCCCTGATACATCTATTGAAGTTCCTTCACCTTTACTTTCCAACACTTCAATTGAAATATCTTCTATTCCACTTGAATTAAAAAAAGTGTCCTTTAAAGTTAAATTTTCTTGCTTTGTGCTCGTGGTATTTTTCAGTTCTAAAGTATATTCCACATAATTCCCATTCACATAATTAGTTGTTTTAGTACTTCTATTTAAAGTAGCAACACCATTAGTAGCAAAAATATTTAAGCCAACCAATAAAAATAAACCTAAACTAAGAATTTTTTTTACTAACCTTTTACTGATTTTTGTATTGATAACCATTCCCCCCTTGTTTTATGTTGTACAATTTGTAATCTTTACTATTTTGGAGCGAGTTTTATTATACAACATTATTGTATATAAATCAAAGGATTTCTGACTTTTAAAGAAATAAAATATATAATGATTCTAGAAAAAATATTTTTTAAAATAATGAATGGATATATTTTTCTGCTTTTCTCTATACAATAAAATAAACCTTTTGCAAAAAAAAATGAGACAAATGCAAAATCCCTTACAATTAAGTTGTAACACTAAAAGAAAGGATATGATGCTTTATCTCATAATTATTCTATATATTTTTGCTAAATTCAAAAGATAATAATATTGTTTAGTAGTTAAATTATTACATTTTCTTAAGTTTAGCTTATTTATAGTGTAAAGGTTTGCTTTTTCCCGATGCTTTTTTGAAGATGTTTGTAGTAGAAGAAACTAAGTATAAGTTGAAATAAAGTTCCTATAGGTGTTCCAAGACCAATTAAAAATATTGAAACTGGGGAAACTGTTGAAAATAAATATGAAAGGGGAATTCTAACAAGCAGAGCTCCCATTAAACCTGATATCATTGTAAATTTAGTTTTCCCATAACCATTAAAGTATCCAATTGAAGTAAATAGGAATACAGTGAAGAATATATCAAAACAATATGATTTTAAATATTCAAAGGCAGGTACAAGTATTTCTTCATTTTTAGAGAATACACCTAGCATTTCCTTTCCAAATAATAGGGAAACAATTATCATGGAAAAAGCTGCAACCATGGAAATATATATGGCAGTTATCAGCCCCTTTTTAGCTCTTTCATGTTTTCTTGCTCCAACATTTTGAGCTACAAAGGTAGCCATTGTTTGACCAAAGGCAAGGGGTACCAGCATTAAAAATCCTATAAGTCTTTCAGTTACACCAACACCAGCTGATACAATTACACCAAATCTATTAACTATTCCTAGTATAAAAGTAAAGGATAGGGAAACTAAAAATGCATTAACTGCAACAGGAAGTCCTATTGTAATTGTGGACTTTGTATATTTTTTGTTGTAGCATATATAACCCATTGAAAATTTAAAGTTTCTTTTCATTCTTACAATAATAATTAAAGAAAAAACTACAGATGCAAATTGAGCAATTACAGTGGCAAGGGCAGCTCCAAATGCTCCCATATGAGAGTTTCTAACAAAGATTAAATCTAGAACAATATTTATAATAGTTGCAAGAATAACAGTATACAGTGGTGTTTTAGAATCTCCAAGCCCTCTAAATATTGAACCTAAAATATTATATGCCACAAGGAAACAAGATCCATAACCTAAAGTTGAAATATAGCTTGAGGTTTTATGAAAGGCTTCAGGTGGTGCGTTAATTAATGACGCAAAAAAATCTCCATTTAAACCAATAATAAGTGTTAAAAGTACACCTATTATCATAAATATATAAATTCCAGCTCCTATTATTTTTCCTATGTCTTTATTTTCCTTAGCACCTATTTTGTGAGCAATTAAAATAGTTGTACCTGTGGCTAAACCAGCTATTAGATTAATAAAAGCTGACATAAACTGTGCTCCAGTACTTACAGCAGACACATCTCCAGGTGAGGCAAAGTTACCAACTATAAGTAAATCCACAGCTCCATATAAAATTTGTAAAATTAAAGTTGCAAGTATTGGCAGTGTGAACCTAATTAATTTTTTTGAAATGCTTCCTTCTGTGAAATTGTAATCCATTTATCTCTCCTTAGCTTCTATTTATTATATCTCATTATACCTAAATTAGTATACTTAAAATTGACTTATAAGTCAATACTTATTTGTAATGTTTACAAAAAATAATATATGTGAGATAATAGGCAGTATAAAAGAATGGAGGATGAAATGAAAGAAAAATTAAAAAACTTATTACAGGTATTAAATAAAGGTTTAGTTGGAAAGGAAGAGGTGCTTAAAATATCTCTACTAACTATGTTAGCAGGGGAGAACATAATCCTTATTGGACCACCAGGAACTGCCAAAAGTGAAGTGGGAAGAAGAATGTCTAAAATTTTAAAGGAAGAGGACTATTTTGAATATTTATTAACAAAATTTTCAACTCCTGAGGAAATATTTGGGCCCCTATCAATAGAGGATTTAAAAAAGGGTAATTATATAAGGAAGATTCAAGGATATTTACCAAGTTCCAAGGTAGCCTTTTTAGATGAAATATTCAAGGCTAACTCTTCAATATTCAAGGCTAACTCTTCAATATTAAATTCCCTTCTTACAATATTAAATGAAAAAATATTTCATAATGGAAATAGGAAAATAAAAACCCCCCTTGCTTTTTTAATAGGAGCTTCAAATGAATTGCCCCTAGAAGAATCTCAACTTTCAGCTCTATATGATAGATTCTTAATAAGAATGTATGTGGACTATGTGGAAGACACTGATATTATATCTTTATTAGAATCAGACAGTGAAAATTTTCAAGTTCCAATTGATTTGAAAATAGATGTTAATGTACTTACTTCAATTAAAGAAGAAATAAAAAAAGTATACATTCCAAGGGAAATATTAGTTGCAATTGGAGACATAAGAAAAGAAATAAACAATAATGAAGATGAGCTTGAAAGTTTAAAAATATCTGATAGAAGACTGAAAAAAATGGTGAAAATATTAAAGGTATCAGCTTATACAAATGACAGATTATCAGTTGATGTAAGTGACATGTACATATTAATACATATGTTGTGGAATGATCCTAGGGACAAGGAAGTATTAATTGAAAAAATAAATGCAATTGTTGGGAAAATAGATATTGACACTGTGGAAAAAACAAATTATAGAAAAGAAATATCAAATGAAATATGGGAAAAATTGGGAATTCAAAGTGATGAAATATTGAAAATTCCAATAACTAAAAAAGATCAATTTGAAATATTAAAAAATAACATATGGCTGTAGGTGATAGTATGACTCCCTTTGATAAAATAAGAGAATATATAGATGTGGATTTTAGAGAAAAAGTTCTTCCTATTCCAGGGAGTATAGTATATTTTGAAAAATATGGACAGTGTATAGGCTCTGGAGTTATAGGTACTAAAAATAATATAATACTTTTGCACTATAAAAATAAAACAAAGTCCCAAATTCTTTCCTTTGAATATGATGATATATTAGATGAAAAGGATATGAGAATATACATGTCAGCTAACAGGGATGGGGTTATTGGAAGTGATAATCTAGCCAAAGGTGCTGAAAAACATATTTTTGATATTGACCTATATAACTATAATTTTAAAAATTCCCATGAATTTGTACAAAAAGTTTTAGCCTATGTGGATAGTAGTGGAGATAAAAAAATTAATTTAATGGATGTGCCTTTGAAATATAATGTTGTTATTGAATATGAAGATGAAGAGGTATACAGGGAATTTGTAATAAAAAATGAATATTTAATTGAAAAGGAAGATATATTTTTAAATAATTTAAGAAAAGAGGCAAGGGACAAATTAGGAGTGACTAAATGGCTGCTTTGGGACTATAAAAATAAGTTCAAAATGATTCCTGAACCAAATATAAACTTGGATTTAAAGGAATATTCCAATATGCAATTAAATGAAAACACCCTTCAAAGTATTAGAATACAAAGGGAAGTTATAATGTCTTACTTAAATGAAATTAGAGATGAATCCATTCCTGAAGTTGTGCTAATAAAGGCAGATTCAATACTAGCTTCCTTTGATATGATAGAAGAGGAATATGATGAGCTTCAAGAGGTAGGGGAAGATCTAGGAACAAGCTTTAGTTCAAATGATTCTAAAAGACTTAACCTTTTGAATTTAGAAGCTGTTGTATATGAAATGAAGCACAATGAAGAATTAAAAAATATGATAGAAAAACTAGGAAGAGAATTTATAAGTAAGGAAGAGACAACAAATACCCTTGAAAAAGTTAAGGTTTATGACTTAAATGACGAGGTATATGGAATAGAAAAAAATGATAATATTACAAGGGTTCTTCCAAATGAAGTTGTTAACTTAGTGGATGAGGATTTGGAATATTTATTTTACGCTAAATATTTTGAAAAAAGTTTGTTAAGCTATGAAATTTCAGGGGATGATGAAAAAAGAAAAAAATCTCCAAAAATAGAAAATGGACCAGTTATAATGCTTCTTGATACTTCTGGAAGTATGTTTGGGAAAAGTATGAGAAAGGCAAAGGCTTTGGCCCTAGCCACTATAGATTATTTAAAGGAAGAAAATAGAAACCTTTATATATTAATATTTGGTGGAAAAGGGGAAGTAAAGGAAAAGGAACATAAATGTGGAGATGACATAAAGAAAACCTTGAAATTTTTAAATGAGGGATTTGGAGTGAGCACAGATTTTGAAGAACCTTTAAAAAGAAGTATTGAAATATTAGAAGAATCAGGTAAGTATAAAAAGGCAGATATATTTATGGTTTCTGATGGAGCTTGTGTTATAGATGAAGATTGTAAGGAATATATACAAAGCAAGAAGGAAGCTTTACAGTTTAATATTTACACAGTTATCACAGTACCTGGAAATTATAGTGAAGATGGTTTTAGTGATGAAGTTGTAAGAATATAGGAAGGAAAGTGAGAAGATATGGTTTCTGGTGGATTTTTAAATAGTAAAGAAAGAATAGCTATGGAAACAGAACTTGAAAATAAGAGACTTAAAAAAAATGTAGTATTTAATATGGAATTATTTAAAGAATGTGCAGATAAGGAAAGTTTAGAGAAAATAGTTGTTGAACTTTTCAAATGTGAATTAACAAGAAAATTTGCTGAAAATATCTTCATAGAGGAAGGGGCTCTAGCCTTTAATGAATTAAATTCTGAAGTTTTAGAAAAGATCTATTTAATCTTAGAAGATAACAATTTCAACTGTTTAAAGAGATAAAAAATAATTTGACTTATTAACAATCGTGGGGTATGATTAGGTTATGAAATAAAAAATAATACCTCAGTGCCAAAGGGCCAGTTATACTGAAATAAGTGTAGCTGGCTTTTTGTATATAAATATCAGTGACAATTAATAAGCATATAACCTATACAATTTATTATCGTTAATATTTGTATAGATTAAATAAATTAAATGGAGATGATTTTTATGAATGATTTAAGAAATACGGAAAAATTATTAAAAAGTTCTTTGAAGGGTAGAGTTAAATTAACTCTAAGTGCAGTTGTTTCCTTTTTGATAATAGGAACAGCAGCTTTTGGTGCTGGAGTAACTGATGCAGATTATACTGGAGTTACAGGATTAATAGATGTAGCTGCTGAAGTAGCAGTGGATATAAACGCTAATGGAGCAGCAATCAATGCAAATACAGCGGCAATAACAGCAGAAACTGGGTTAATAACAGCAAATACAGCTGAAATAACAGCAAATACTGGATTAATAACAGCAAACACAGGATTAATAACAGCAAACACAGGATTAATTACAACAAATTCAACAAATATAGGAACTAATACAACAGATATAGGAACTAATACAACAGATATAGGAACTAATGCAACAGACATAGCAAATAATACAACAGATATAGGAAATAATGCAGCAGACATAGGAACTAATACAACAGATATAGGAAATAATGCAACAGACATAGCAAATAATGCAACAGATATAGGAACTAATGCAACAGACATAGCAAATAATACAACAGATATAGGAAATAATACAGCAGATATAGGAAATAATGCAGCAGATATAGGAAATAATACAACAGATATAGGAAATAATGCAACAGACATAGCAAATAATACAACAGATATAGGAAATAATGCAACAGACATAGCAACTAATACAACAGGTATAGCAGCAAATACATCAGGTGTAGCAGCCAATGGCACAGCAATAGCAACAAATCAAACTAATATATCAACAAATACAGGAGCAATAGCAACAAATGCAACAGCAATAACAACAGAAACAAATGACAGAATAGCAGCAGATGCAGTTCAAGATACAGCAATAGGAGCAAATACAACAGGTGTAGCAACAAATGCATCAGGTATAACTTCTCTAGGAAATCAACTTAATAATCTTGATGAAAAATTAAATCAAGGAATGTCTTTACTTGCAGCAATGGATGCAATAGACTTTAAAAATGTTGAAGAGGGAGAAATGGCCTTTGGTGTTGGTACTGGATACTATGGAAATAGTCAAGCAGTAGCAGTTGGGGTTGCTTATGCACCTACAGAAAATTTAAATGTAAATGCTAAATATTCTTTAACTACAGGATCTGGAAATGATTATGCAGCTGGAGTTGGTGCAGTTTACAAATTTAAATTAGGAAATTAAAATAAAATTAAGTAATATTGATTCCCCTGGTAGACTAGGGGAATCTTTTTATTTTATACCTTATTTAAAAATATAAAATCATAAATTTAAACATTAAATTTGAGAAAAATATGTTAAATATGATAAGTAAAAAAGGTAAGATTGCTTGTTAATTTTACTTTTTTTTATTTAAATGTTATAATAGAGCGATGGATGATATATTAAAACAAAAAAAGGAGAGGGTTGTGGATCAGTTAAATTATTTTAGTGTGGAAAATTTATATTCCTTTGGGAAGAAAGTTGAGTTTTCCATGGAGAGCACAAAGGAAAAAGGATTAAGGGGAAATTTAATAGAAATCAATGGGAAGTTAAATCTTTCTCCAGTAGCTGTTCTGTACGGGGCAAATGCCTCAGGAAAAACTAATCTAATAAAGTCAATAAATATGTTGAAGAAGCTAATAATAACTTCAGCTACCTTTCAGGTGGGAGATGAATTTCCTTTACTTCCATTTAAGTTACTAGGAGATAAGGCAACAACTTTTAAAATTGTATTTTTATCTTCAGGAATTAAATATTTATATTATTTAAAGTTAAACAAGGAAAGAGTTTTAACAGAATACCTTTATGAATCACCAAAGGGAAGACAGGCTAAAATTTTTCATAGAACCTTTAGCGTTGAAAAAAATAAGTATGAATATGAGTACAGCAAGGAAAAAAAGGGATTATTTTCTTCAATAGAGGGAAAATGTTTAAAGAACAGATTGTTTTTTTCTGTGCTTGCCCAGTGGACAGATATATCTAGGGTAATAGGTCCCTATATGTTTTTTAAAAAGAACCTATGCACAAATGGAAACAGGGGAAGCCAACTTGAGGATCTTTCTTCACCTGCTAAGTTAATAGAAAACAATAAAGAAATTAAAAATCTATTTTTAGGAATATTTGAAGAAATAAATCCTGGAATAGTTGATATTGTTTCCAAGGGAGAAAAAAATAAAATATTATTAGAGGAACTTTCTCTAGATATCCCAAGGGAACTAAAAATATATATGAAGCAAAAGGAAAGTAACTTACTTAAACTAAAAACTGTTTATTCCAATGGAATGACATTAGATTTTGTAGAGGAGTCCCACGGGGTTCAAAAAATAGTTAAAATTTTGATCCCAATAATAAAAATTTTAAAAGATGGAGGTGTTTTATTATTAGATGAATTAGAAACTACATTATACCCAATTATAGGGGAAAAGATACTTAGCTTGTTTTTAAATAGGAAAATCAATAGTAAGGGAGCTCAAATAATTTTTTCAACTCAGGATATTAATTTGCTGAATTTTAATATTTTAAGAAAAGATCAGATATGGTTTTTAGAAAGAACAAGGGAAACAGAATTTATGTCAACACTCTATTCTCTAGGAAGTATTAAGGGAATTAGAAAGGATGAAAATATTAGAAAAAATTATATTAATGGTAAATATAGCCGAGTTCCTAGTTTCAGTAACAACTCTTTAGAATCTTTCTTTTATTAAATGAAACCAAAAGGAGTAATAATTATGAACATAGCTATTTTAGGAACAGGAAACGTAGGAAACACATTGGCAGCAGACTTAACACTTAAGGGAAACAAGGTTAACCTTGTTAAAACTTCAGGAAATCCAATACACAATGAAAACTTTAGTAAAATTTTAAAAACAAGAGAAATAAAAATGATAACAGAAACTGGAAAAGAAAAAATAGCCCTAATTAATTTAGTAACAAAGGATATTGAAGCGGGAATTAAAGATGTGGATATTATTATTATAACTATTCAAACAATATATCACGAAGAACTAATAAAGAAGTTAGTTCCATTTTTAAAGGATCAAACAATAATGATGTTACCAGGGTATTTATCAACATATTTATTTAAAAAATACATGGGAGAAAATTTTAATAAATGTACCTTTGTAGAATGTGAAAGTTCAACAATTGATTGTAGAATAGTTTCCCCAGGAGTTGTACGTGTTTTATTTGAAAATGTTAGAAATCCAATAGCAGTTTTTCCAAGTGATAGAACTGAAAAAATATCAGAACAATTAAAAGGCTTCGGTTACAATTATTTCTGTAGAGAAAATATTATAGAAACAGCCTTGCATAATCCAAACTTAATAGTTCATACAATAGGAGGACTTATGTCCATCCCTAGAATAGAATATTCAAAGGGAGAGTATTCAATGTATAGAGAGGTGTTTACCCCAACTGTATGGAAGTTAGTGGAAGGGCTAGATCAAGAAAAAAAGGATATTTTATCTAAAATGAATTTTGCACCTATATCATATTTAGATGCTTGTTGTTTTAGAAATTCAGAAGACTTAAATATTGATTCTAAAGAAATATTCGTAAAATATGCTAATAATTCTTCCCCTGATGGACCTAATATACCAAATTCTAGGTTTATAACAGAGGATGTTCCAGAGGGACTTGTGCTAATGGAGAGTATAGGAAAACTTTTAAAAATAGAAACACCAATAACAACTAGTTTAATTGATTTAGCCAATACTTTTATGGGAAAAGAGTATAGAAAAGTAGGAAGAACTTTAGAAAGATTAGGTGTGGAAGAATTACAAATGTAATAAACTTTAATTGAAATAGGCAGGTACGTACAGTACCTGCCTATTTTTTGTATTTAATTTATATTTAGAATAAGTAAGTTAGGGCAACTCCAACTTTAGTTTCTTTAAAGTCTCCATCTAAACTAGTATAATCATCATCAACAAGATCCACATCATATTTTAGAATTTGATAAGATATTTCACCATTTAATATTAAATTTTCACTAAGTAAATAATTTGCTCCAAGGACAAATTGTTGTCTGTCTCCAGAACTAAGAACTTTATCATCATCAAAGTAGCTTTCTGCTAAGTCTCCTTTAACTTCCATTTTTAAACCATATCTATATTCACCATAAACAGACATTTTTTCATTTTGATATAGATTAGCTGATAATCTAAGTTGTTGTTCTGTCATTTCAGTATCATAGAAATTAGTAAATTCTCTGTATTTCATATAGTATCCAAAAGTAACTGGACCGTATTTATATGCTAATGGCATACCTTCAATTTCATAGTATTCAGGATCGCTTTCTGCACCTTCTACTGATAATTCCAAAGATGTAAGTGTATCATTAATAATACCGTATTTTAAATCTGCCCAACCACATAGAACTCCATCCATTAGAGGATAGTGGTAGTTACCTCTTAATGAGAATACATCTTGTCTCCAAGCATCTCCTACCAATGTAGTAAAGAATTCAAAGTCATTTAAATTATTACCATGGGCCCATTTTGCTCCAATTGAATAATTGTCATAATGTCTCCAAGCTTCAACTTGAAGTTTAGAAGAATAAGAAGAAAAATCATTTGTAATTCCAGAAGGTCCATCAATATCTTCTAATACGTCTCCAAGCCCGTCAATAGAAGTGGAAGTTGCTAATATATTAAAAGTCCATTCAGGTCCATAGGATAATCTAGTTGTAATTCCATATTCCACTCTGTCTAAATCACTGTCAAGTATATTTTCAGTTTCACTAGTGCTGGGTGCAGCTATTCTTGTTGCCATTAACTGATAATAATTATTATTAGTGGTAGCGTCAACATCAGCATCTAAGTTATAGTAATCTACAAAGGCCCCCATAGATTCAACCTTTAATTTTGGTGCCATTTCTATAGCATAACTTCTTTAGCATAAGCTGCAGATGCAGCTACTAAAGCAACAAATAAAAGTGTTAATTTTTTCATAATAATTCCCCCTTTTGAAAATTAAAAACAAACAATTTAACAACAAAGCGTTTATAATTTGAGTATACTCCCTTTTTATAACCTTGTCAATTAACTTGTGGTGGGATATAGTGCTTTTTGTTTGATTGTAGTTAACGAAAATATATGGAAGTCTCTAAAAATGGGAGTTATATAAGACGTAAAAAGTTTAAAAAAAGTTTAAAATTTTTAAAAATAAACTATCTATTCATTTCACAGTCAGAACCATTTTCATGGTCATTTATTATATTTTCCACAAGCTTTAATGAGAAACAAGAAGAATCTCCAAACACTGTATTCTTTAAAGAACCTAGAGCATTTCCAAATTTCAATGATTTTTGAATGTTGTTATATTTTATAAGTCCAAATAGTATTCCAGAAACAAAAGCATCTCCACTTCCAATTCTATCAATTACATCTATATTATTGTAGGGAGCTTCAAAATAATATTCATTATTTTTTTCACTATATATAGTAGAAGTAAAATTATGAGATTTCGGAGAATTAATAGTTCTTTGGCTAGATATAATTAAAGGTATATTATATTCTTTAGAAAAATTTTTCATTATTTTTTTCATTGTACCAACTTGTCCAAACATTTTTCTAAGAGTTTCTTCAGAGGCAAAAAGTATATCAATATATGGAATAATTTTTAAAATTTCTTCCTTTGCATTTTCTTCACTTGCCCAAAGATTTCTTCTAAAATTTATGTCAAATGATATTAAAGCTCCTGATTCTTTAAATTTTTTTATTAAATCTTTAGTTAGTTTTTTAGAGTTTTCACATAATCCAAGGGAAATTCCACTTATATGAAAAATTTTTGTTTGGTTATAAACATTATTATCAATTTCTTTTATGTCGAGGAACTGAAAAGAGGAGTTATGTCTATCATAAACAACATTAGGTTTTCTAGGTGATGATCCATATTCATAGTAATAAATAGCAAGTCGAGAATTTTTAGTGTTATCGTATACAAGATAGTCAGAGTTTACACCATTTATATTCATAGATTTTTCTGCATATATTCCTAAATCATGGCTAGGTATTTTAGAAATAAATGAAGTAGAACACCCAAGGTTTGAAATTCCAGATAGAACATTAAGTTCTGCTCCACCAAGATATCTATTTAATTTTCCTTCTTGTGAAAGAAGTTTACCCTCTTGTGGAGAAAGTCTCATAATTACTTCTCCACAAGATATAACATCAAATTTTCTATTTTTAAAATCAAACATAATATTCTCCTTTTTTATTTTTTTCTAATTTCTTTTATTTTATTTATAAATAATTTAGCAGTTTCTGTAATAGATTCACTGGTACCAGAGGCAAGTTTCCCACCTACTCCAACTGCAGTAACTCCATTATTAAACCATTTATCAATATTCTTTAAGTCAATTCCACCAGTGGGCATAATATTTATTTGTGGTAAAGGAGCTTTTATAGATTTTATAATAGAAGGACCAAAGGCACTTCCAGGGAACAATTTAATAATATCAGAACCATATTGTATTGCTTTTGTCATTTCGTTGATAGTCATACAACCAGGCATATATGGAATTTGATAAGTATTACATAATTTAGCAGTTTCTTCATCAAAAGAAGGAGAAACAATATATTTAGCTCCGGCAAGAATGGCTATTCTTGCTGTGATGGCATCAAGAATTGTTCCAGCTCCTATAATTAATTGATCCTCTGGGAAAGTTTGGGTTAATGTTTTTATAATTTCGGTAGCTCCAGGAACAGTGTAAGTAATTTCTACAGCTAGAATTCCTCCATCTATACAAGCTTTTGATATTCTAATTCCCTCTTCAATACTTTCCCCTCTAATAACAGCTACAATACCAGTATCTATAATTTTGTTAATAGTTTCATGTTTTTTTAACATCTATTTCACCTCATAATTTATTTGTTTATATATTTATAACCTATAATAAAAAGATAAACAAGAATAAAACAAGGTTATAGTTTCATAAGTGAAACTATAACCTTGTAAAAAATTATTTTTCACAGGTATAATAGATGAAACAAATAAACCAGGGTAAAATTTAAAAAAAAAAGTGTATTTAAACTAAAGATTTAATATCCAAATTTTCTAGTTCTAGTGAAATTAATTTAGAATGTTTTCTAAGAGATTCTTTAATGCTTTCCATGATATTTTCATCTGATCTAAAGATAGGGAGACTAATTCCAATTGCTGCTAAAATATTATTATTAATTTTTAGAGGGAAGGCAATACATCTAGCATCAGAAGTTACTTCTCCTATCTCTTCGCTATAGCCTCTTTTTGAGTCATTATCAACAATTTTTAAAAGTTTTTCAACATCGTTAACAGTATTTTCTGTTAAGGGTTTTATTCCATTTTTATATAAAGTTCTAATTTCTTCATGGGAAAAAGATGTTAAAAATACTCTCCCTAAAGCTGTACAGTATAGAGGAAGAGATTTTCCTATACTAGACATTAGTTTAACAGGCTGTTCACAGTCAACCTTTGTAATGTAGACAACTTCGTTATTGTGGCAAATTCCAAGTTGACATATCTCGTTACATTCTTTAACAACAGAAACCATATGTGATTTAATTAAATCAATACCAGTAATATTTTCTAAATATTTTTGTCCAATTTGGAAAGCAGAAACTCCAATTGAATATGTTAAAAAATAAGGATGTTGCTTTATAATTTCTAATTCTATCAAAGTTTTTAAAATTGGAGAAATTGTACTTTTAGGTATATTTAGCATTTTGGAAATATTAGATAAGCTAAATTTTTGAGGATGTTCAGAGATTAAATTTAAAATTGAAATAACTCTTGAAGTTGGTTTATGTAAAGTTTTCATATGAATTTTCTCCTTTTATCTAAAATGGTTATACTAATTTATTTTAGCATATTAATAAAAATAATAACATCACTCAATATAATTTTTTATCTATATAGTGAATAAGTGTATGGTTATAGTGTTAATTGTTTATTATTTAGTTTGAAAAAACAAAAAAAGTTTGACTTATTTTAAAAAAAAGAGTATATTTGTATTGCACTTATAAGCGTACGCTAAACGTAAATACGAACAAACAAAATAAGGGGGGAGTTATGAAAAAAATATTACTTATAGGAATTTTATCATTAATGGGTATTGTTGCAGGGTGTTCAGAAAAAGGTGAGAAGGAAAAAGTTAAAACTAAAGTACTTAAAGTTGCCTTTAATCAATCTGAAAATCATCCTCAATATAAAGCAATGAGGGAATTTAGTGATAGATTAGAAAAAGAAACAAACGGAGCTTACAAATTGGAAATTTCTCCAAATGGATTGTTAGGGGATCAAAGGGCAACTTTAGAACTTGTTCAAAGTGGCGTTATTCAAATGGCTTTAGTTGGAAATCCAGTTGTAGAAAATTTTAACCAAGATTTTGCAGTTATAGGATTACCATACTTATATGACAGCTTAGACCATCAAAAAAAGGTGTTTTTATCTGGTATATTGGATCCTTTGTTTAAATCAGTTTCTAAAAATGGATTTGAAGTTATAGGTGCTTTTACAGCTGGATCTAGATGTGTTTATACTGATAAACCAATTATGAAACCAGAAGATTTAAGTGGATATAAAATTAGAGTAATGCAATCTGATACAATGAAAAAAATGATAGATTTAATGGGTGGTGTTGGAACTCCAATGGGTCAAGGAGAGGTTTATACTGCTATTCAACAAGGAGTTATTGAAGGAGGAGAAAATAATGAAGTTACTTATTCAGATTTAAAACACTATGAAGTTGCTCCGTATTTCTCTTATACAAATCATTTAATGATTCCAGATTTAATTGTAATTAATGAAAAACTATATAATGGAATGTCTCAAGAAAATAGGAAAATTTTTGATAGATTAATGTATGAAACTATAGAAAAAGAATTTTTAGCATGGAATAAAAATGTTGAAAAAGCTAAAGAAATTGCCATTGAGAATGGAGCTACATTTGTAAATATAGATATAAAACCATTTCAAAAAAATATAGAACCACTACAAGAAACTGTTAAAAATCATTCAGATGTGACAAGAAGTATATATAAAAAAGTAAGAGAGTTAGCAAACTAAAAAATAAGGGGTAAAATATGGAAAAAACAAAGTATATTCTTGATAAAATAATAGAAATGTACTGTATTGCTATTATGGGTCTTATGACAATATTAGTCACTTGGCAAGTTTTTATTAGATATATATTTAATAAGCCAAATGCCTATACAGAACAAATATCTCAATATCTTTTTGTATGGTTAGTGTTATATGGCTCTGCATATGTTTTTGGGAAAAGAGAGCATATGCAAATATCTTTTTTAAGGGACAAGTCACCAAAATGGTTGAAAAATAAAATAGATATATTTCAAGAAATTATAATTATGATATTTACATTTACAGTTATGGTTTATGGAGGATATTATTCTTCATTAACTCAAATGAATCAAGTTGATGCAGCTTTACAAATTCCAATTGGAATAATTTATTCTGCAATTCCAATAAGTGGACTATTTGTAATATTTTATAGTGTATATAATATAAGAAAAATTTTATTTTTAAGTAAGAAAGATAAGGGGTAGGTATGGATTTAGGATTACAGATAGGAATAATTATATTTGTATCGTTGGTATTTCTCTTAGGGGTAGGTGTACCAATAAGTGTTAGTATAGGGGTATCATCAACATTGTCAATGTTTTTTATTCTTCCATTTTCTGGAACAATGACAACAGCATCTCAAAGACTTTTTATAGGTACAAATTCATTTTCTTTAATTGCAATTCCATTTTTTATTCTAGCTGGGAATATTATGAATAGAGGTGGTATAGCAATTAGATTAATAAAATGTGCTAAATTAGTTGGTGGGAAATTTTATGGTCCATTGGCTCAAGCTAATATAGTTGCCAATATGCTTTTTGGTGCTATAAGTGGTTCTGGAGTTGCAGCAGCAGCAGTTGGGGGAACAATGGCTCCGTTAGAAGAAAAAGAAGGATATGATAAAAGATTTAGTTCTGCAGTAAATATATGTTCTGCTCCAACTGGAATGCTTATTCCTCCTAGTAACACTTTAATAGTTTATTCAACTGTAGCAGGAAGTGTGTCAATATCAGCTCTTTTTATAGCAGGATATATTCCAGGGATATTGTGGGGTTTAGGGGTAATGATAATCTCTGGAATAATGGCTAAGAAATTAAAATATAAATCAGAAAAAAAGTTAGTTTAAAAGAAGCCTTCAAAATAATATTAAATGCAGTTCCAAGTTTAATGTTAATAGTAATAGTAATCGGTGGTATATTAGAGGGAGTTTTTACAGCAACTGAAGGATCAGCGATAGCTGTAGTTTACTCGCTAGTTCTTTCTTTTATATATAGAGAAATGAGAGTGAGCGAGTTACCTAAAATATTTTTAAATTCAGCTAAAATGACATCAATAGTAATTTTTATGATAGGTGTATCTTCAATAATGTCTTGGGTAATGTCCTTTGCCAATATTCCTCAAAAAATAGCAGATTTATTATTGGGTATTACTGATAACAGAATAATAATACTATTAATTATGAATTTATTATTATTAATAATAGGAACATTTATGGATCCTACTCCAGCAGTATTGATATTTACACCAATATTTTTACCAATAGTGGAACAATTTGGAATGAGTCCAGTACATTTTGGTATAATGCTAGTTTTCAATCTTTGCGTAGGGACAATAACTCCACCAGTTGGACCAATATTATTTACAGGGTGTAAGGTTGGAGATGTGACAATTGAGGAAGTTTTTAAATGGCTATTGCCATTCTTTATAGTAGTAATAATGATACTTATGTTAGTTGTTTTTGTTCCGGAAGTTTCATTGTTTTTACCAAGAACATTTGGACTAATAAAATAAAAAATTAATGGAGGGAAAAATGGAAATACGTTATGCTTCAAGTTTGTTATGACTGAAATAATGGCAGCAAATATAGGAGGGAAAAATGGAAATACGTTATGCTTCAAGTAACAAAGATGCAAAAAAATATGATACTAATAGGTTGAGAGAGGAATATTTAATTCAAGAACTTTTTAAACCTAACAAATTAAAATTAGTTTATTCTCATTTTGATAGAATAATCGTTGGAGGAGTATGTCCAACAACAGAAACTTTAAAGTTAATCGGTAGTAAAGAATTAGGAAGTGATTTTTTCTTAGAAAGAAGAGAGTTAGGGATTATAAATATTGGTGGAGATGGAGTTGTAATATTAAATGGAGAAACATTTGAAATAAATAATAAAGATGCGTTATATGTTGGATTAGGAATAGAAAAAGTTTCATTTAAATCAAAAGATCCAAAAAATCCAGCTAAATTTTATTTAAATTCAGCTCCAGCTCATTTTAAATATCCAACAGTAAGAATAGGATTGGAAGATGCTAAAAAAGTAAAATTAGGAAGTATAGAAACTTCTAATAAAAGAACAATAAATCAGTATATTCATCCAGATGTATGTAAGTCATGCCAACTTGTTATGGGAATGACTATTTTGGAAGATGGATCTGTATGGAATAGTATGCCTTGTCATACTCATGATAGAAGAATGGAAGTTTATTTATATTTTGATATGAATGAGGATGCAAGAGTTTTCCATTTAATGGGTGAACCTTCAGAAACAAGACATGTGGTAATGAAAAGTGAGGAAGCTATAATTTCTCCTTCTTGGTCAATACATTCAGGAGTTGGAACTGCAGGTTATACATTTATATGGGGAATGGTAGGAGAAAATCAAACATTTACTGATATGGATCATGTAAAAATGGAAGATATTAAATAAAAAAAGAATATATTTTAGGAGGCAACAAATGTTAAGTAAATTTTCAATGGATTTCTTTTCTTTAAAAGGAAAGATTGCTATAGTTACAGGTGGCAATACAGGATTAGGTTTAGGATATGTTGAAGCTTTTGCTAAAGCAGGAGCAGATCTATTTGTAGTGACTTATGATAGAGAATGGGAAGAAACAAAAAAAATAGTAGAATCAGCTGGACAAAAAGTATCTTTTTATCAAGCAGATTTAACAAAAAGAAATGAGATTTCAGAAAGTGTAAAAGAATGTATGAGAGTATACGGAAAGATTGATATATTGGTAAACAATGCAGGAACAATAAAAAGAGCTCCATTGTTAGAATATAAAGATTCTGATTGGGAAGCTGTAATGAACATTAATTTAAATTCTGTTTATTATATGAGCCAAGATGTAGCTAAAATAATGGTAGAACAAAAAAGTGGTAAAATAATAAATATAGCTTCAATGCTTTCTTTCCAAGGTGGGAAGTTCGTTCCGCCCTATACAGCAAGTAAACATGGAGTAGCTGGATTAACAAAGGCTTTTGCAAATGAATTAGCATCAAAAAACATTCAAATAAATGCCATTGCTCCAGGATATATAAAAACAGCTAATACAGCTCCAATAAGAGCAGATAAAGAAAGAAATGCAGAAATATTAGGAAGAATACCTGCAGAAAGATGGGCAGATCCATTTGATTTAATGGGAACAATAGTTTTCTTAGGAAGTAGAGCTTCAGATTATATCAATGGTCATATTTTAGCAGTTGATGGTGGTTGGTTGGTTAGATAGGTTTCATTAAAAATATTTTAATTTTTTAGATATTTCATCACAAATATAGCACATACTTTTAGAAATAATTTCTATTTTTTCTGTAGTCAAATCTTCAGGAAAACAAGGGCAACTAATAGCAGCTATAATTTGATTGTTTTCATTTAAAATAGGAGTAGCAATAGCTTTTATCTTTTCTGAATGTTCCATATTATCAAAAGCAATTTTTTTAAAGTTTATTTTTAACAGTTCTTTTTTTAAAGTTTCTCTGTCTGTGATGGTATTTTCAGTATATTTAGGAAGATTTTTTTCAAGTAAGTTATTTAATTTGTTATCACTTAATTGAGAAATAAGTAGTTTACTAGCTGCTCCTGCATGAAGTGGGAAAATAGCCTTATTTGATACAGGGACTTTAATATAATCACTACTTTCAACACTAGCTATGCATCTTACAATATTTTCGTCTAAGACGCTTAATTTAAATGTTTCTTTAAATTTTAAAGAAAGTTCTTCTAAATATGGATAGGTAATATTCATTATAATATTATATTTATTATTTTTATTTGAAAAAATTGAAAATTTATTTCCTAAAGAATAAAAACTATTATTTAAGTTTAAATATTCTAGTTTAACAAGAACAAAAAGAAGGCGGTTAACAGTAGCTTTCGATAAGTTCAATTCTCTTGAAATAGTTACTTGGTTGGCTTTTTCGTTATGATAAAGGTAAGTGAAAATTTTATCAGCTTTTTCTATTGCAGGAACATTTTTTTCTAAAGTTTTATTTTTTAAGTTTTCCATAAAATTCTCCTAATTAAAATGTATAGAATATTATAACTTGAAATAATAGAAATTTCAATATTTAAAATAAACTATCTACAATAGGGAACATAGCAGCTCCTATAATTATAGAATCATCATTAAAATCTGAAAAAACTATAGTTTCCTTTCCCCTATAAAATATATGATCCTTGTATATTTCTTCTATGAGTTTTTCTTTAATAATATCCTTGTAAAAACAAATTTTCCCTGAAATAATTAATTTCTCAGGATTTGAAAAAAACAATATATTTTTTATTCCAATAGCTAAATATTTAATGTAATTATCTAAGATTTTTTTTCCTTTTTCACTGTTTAAATATTTTTCAGAAAATATATTTTCAAAGGTTGAAATTTCAGGAAAAATCCTTTTAAAATCTGAGATTAGACTTTTATTTGAAATATAAGCTCCCCAGCATCCCTTTGCACCACATTCACAAGTTCTTCCATTTGTTTCAATAATCATATGATGTAATCTTCCTGCTTTAAAATTAAAGCCCTTACTTGAATTTTGCTGTTGGAAGTTACTTATTCCCACATAGTCATTAATTGTAAGAACTGTAAAAAGGGAACATTTGGAATATTTAGAAAGAAACCCCTCTCCTATAGATGCTAAATTAGATTCATTTTCCATAAATACTGGAAGATTAAGTTCTGATTTTATTTCTTCAATAAAGGAAAGATGTACTTTATTTTTAGAGCTAAATTCTATAAATTCATTTTCTCTGTTAACAATACCAGGAACTGAAATACCAACACCAACTAATTTATCCTTGATATTTTTAGAAAGACTGTTTATGAAATCTTTAATTAAATTTAAAAGCTCCCCTTGTATTTTATCCAAATGTGAAAAAGCTGAAGTCTTTTCACAAATTATTTTTCCCTTTGCATTTATTAATATAATACTAGCCATATGTTTTTTTATTCTTACTCCAATTGAGTAGCAAAAAAAATCATTGAAAGAATATTCCACAGCTTTTCTCCCAACACCAGTTCCAATTTTTTTTTGATTAAATAGCATTTCTTTTTTTAGAAAATTATCAATTATTTTTTTAACAGTGGGAAAGCTAATGTTTAAATTTTCTGAAACATCCTTAATGACAAATTCACAATTAGAATAAAAAATATATCTAAAAACATTGTTTTCATTAGTCTCATGTGCCTTTTTCTGATACATACATATTCCCCCTTTCTTTGTATTAATAGTAACATAAAATGTATTATTGTACAAAAGTTATATTTGCACAAAGTATTTAAAAAATAAATGTGTGAGATATATTTATTGTATTTGATTTATGATAATAAAAAAGTTATCCTTGATTCGTAGGAAGAAATTAAAATGACTTTAATAATTCAATGAAAGTTAATTTTTTTTCACTATTTTTTAAAGTCATTTTAAAAATAAAAGGGGGTATGTATGTTATTTAATCCAGTGGTAGTTTCAGTTGTTTTAATGAGTATTCTTTGTTTGCTAAGGCTAAATGTAATAATATCAATGATATTAGCAGCTTTAGTAGCAGGGGTAATGTCAGGATTGGGAGTTTCAGCAACAATGGGATTTCTAATTTCAGGAATGGGTGGAAATTCAGAGACAGCACTTAGTTATGTTTTGTTAGGTACTTTAGCTGTGGCAATAAATCAAACAGGATTAGCTGGGATGATGTCTAAAAAAATTGCCAAGGTTGTAAGTGGAAGAAAATTCGTTCTATTGCTTTTAATAGCATTTATAACTTGTTTTTCACAAAATTTAATTCCAGTACACATTGCCTTTATACCAATTTTAATTCCACCATTATTAAAACTAATGAATAAATTAAAATTAGATAGAAGGGGAATGGCCTGTGCTCTAACCTTTGGATTAAAAACTCCATATATAGTTTTACCAGTTGGTTTTGGACTTATATTTCAAACAATAATAAAGGATCAAATTAATGCAAATGGGTATACAGTTACTTTAGGGCAAGTTTGGAGAGCTAACTGGATACTTGGAATTGCAATGTTCATAGGATTATTAACAGCAATATTCTTTTCATATAGAAAACCTAGAGAGTATAAGGATTTACCTTTAAAGGGTTTTGAAGAACAAAATAATATTCCAGAAAAAATGGAAACAAAACATTGGGTAACATTGGTTGGGGCAATTGTTGCCTTTGTAGTTCAATTAACAACAGGGTCTCTACCCCTTGGAGCAATAGTTGCCCTTGGGATAATGGTTGCATTTAAAGCTATTAAATGGGGAGACATTGATGATTTACTAAATGGTGGAGTTTTAATAATGGGACTTATTGCCTTTGTAATGTTAGTTGCAGCAGGTTATGGAAATGTTATTAGGGAAACAAATGCTATTCCACAACTAGTTGAAAGTGTAGTGGCAATAATAGGAACTAGTAAAGTTGCAGGGGCCTTTATAATGTTACTTGTTGGATTATTTGTAACAATGGGAATAGGAAGTTCCTTTGGAACAATTCCAATTTTAGCAGTTATATACTGTCCTTTAGCTTTAAAATTAGGTTTTTCACCAGGTGCAATAATAGTATTAATTGCAACTGCAGGAGCTTTGGGAGATGCAGGTTCTCCAGCATCAGATTCAACACTTGGACCAACATCAGGATTAAATGTAGATGGACAACACCAACATATTTGGGATACATGTGTACCAACATTCTTACATTACAATATCCCTTTGTTTATAGCAGGAATGATAGGAGCATTAATTTTTTAATAATATAGAAATTTTCAGGAGGGGGATGTATGAAATTAATAATAGGGGAAGATAAATTAACACTAGATGATCTTATTAATGTAACAAGAAGGTCTTATGAAATTCAACTGTCACAAGGTGCCTATGATAGAATAGCTAGGGCAAGAGCTTTAGTTGACAGATATGTGGAAGAAAAAAGAGTATCTTATGGAATCACAACAGGATTTGGAAAATTTTGTGATACAGTTGTGTCAAAGGAAGAAACAGGACAGTTACAAAAGAACTTAATAATGAGTCATTCTTGTGGAGTTGGAAATCCCCTTGGAATTGATGTTGTTAGGGGAATTATGTTACTAAGGGTAGTTAACCTATCTAAGGGATATTCAGGTGCAAGAAAAATAACAGTGGACACATTAGTTGAAATGTTAAACAAAGGTGTAACTCCTTATATTCCAGAAAAGGGTTCCCTTGGAGCTTCTGGAGATTTGGCTCCCTTGGCACATATGGTTTTAGTAATGCTTGGAATGGGAAGAGCCTACTACAATGGTGAACTAATGGATGGTAAAAAAGCAATGGAAAAGGGTGGAGTAAAAATTCTTCCAGAACTTTCATCAAAGGAAGGATTAGCACTAATAAATGGAACTCAAGTTATGACTTCAGTTGGGGCCCATGTAACCTATGATGCAATAAATTTAATGAAACATCTTGATTTAGCAGGTTCCCTAACAATGGAAGCTCTAAATGGAATAACTTGTGCCTTTGATCCTAGAATTCATGAGGTTAGAGGACATGCAGGACAAATAAGAACAGCAGCAAACTTTAGAAAAATTTTAAAGGAAAGTAAAAACACTAAAAAACAAGGGGAATTAAGGGTTCAAGATCCATATACATTGAGATGTATTCCTCAAATTCACGGGGCTAGTAAGGATACCCTAGACTATGTTAGGGAAAAAGTTGAAACAGAAATGGACGCTGTAACAGATAATCCAATTATATTCTGTGACACAGATGATGTTATTTCTGGAGGAAACTTCCATGGACAACCAATGGCACTTCCCTTTGATTTCCTAGGCATAGCAATATCAGAAATGGCAAATGTATCAGAAAGAAGACTTGAAAGATTAGTGAATCCAAGTTTAAACTATGGATTACCAGCATTTTTAGTGGAAAAGGGTGGAGTAAATTCAGGGTTTATGATAGTTCAATATGCAGCAGCAGCCTTAGTTTCAGAAAATAAAATCTTAGCTCATCCAGCATCTGTGGATTCAATTCCATCTTCAGCTAACCAAGAGGACCATGTATCCATGGGAACAATAGGAGCAAGAAAGGCTGGGGAAATATTACAAAATGCAAGAAAGGTTATTTCAATGGAAATATTAACAGCTTGTCAAGGTATTGACCTTAGAAAAGCAGTTGATGGTTTAGGACAAGGAACTAAGGAAGCATACAAACTTGTAAGGGAAATAGTTTCCCACTATGATACTGATAGGGTTATGCATATAGACATAGATGCAGTGGAAAAATTAATAGAAGAAAATAAAATAGTTGAAAGTGTACAAGGAAAAATAGGGGAACTAGAAATATAGGAGGGAGAAATATTATGATAAATGAAGAAATTTTTAAAACTATGACTATTAAACTGGAAAAAGAAGATATTCCAAATTATATTCCTAAGATGGATCCAAAATATAGAAGAGCACCTAAAAGAGTTGTGCATTTGGAAAAGGATGACATAGAGTTAGCCCTTAAAAATGCCTTAAGATATATTCCAGAGGAATATCATGAAAAGCTAGCTCCAGAATTTTTACATGAGCTAATGGAACATGGTAGAATCTATGGATATAGATTTAGACCTGAAGGAAGAATTTATGGAAAACCAATAGATGAATACAAGGGAAACTGTGTTGAAGGAAAGGCAATTCAAGTTATGATAGAAAATAATTTGGACTTTGAAATTGCTCTGTATCCTTATGAGTTAGTTACTTATGGTGAAACAGGACAAGTTTGTCAAAACTGGATGCAATATAGATTAATAAAAAAATATTTACAACATTTAAAACAAGATCAAACTTTAGTAGTAGCATCAGGACATCCAACTGGACTCTTTAGATCCAAAGCAACTGCACCTAGATGTATTATGACAAATGCTCTTATGATTGGAGAATTTGATGACTATAATAACTGGGCTAGAGCTGCAGCTATAGGAGTTGCAAACTATGGACAAATGACAGCTGGTGGATGGATGTACATTGGTCCCCAAGGGATAGTTCATGGAACTTATTCCACAATATTAAATGCAGCTAGACTATTTTGTGGAGTTCCCAAGGATGGGAACTTAGCTGGAAAACTATTTGTTACCTCAGGACTTGGGGGAATGAGTGGAGCCCAAGGAAAGGCAACTGTAATTGCTAAAGGTGTTGGAATTATAGCTGAAGTTGATAGATCAAGAATCCAAACTAGATTGGACCAAGGATGGGTTGATGAAATAGCAGAAAGTCCAAAAGCTGCTTTTGAAATTGCCAATGAAAAACAAGAGAAGAAACTTCCCTATGCAATAGCCTTCCACGGAAATATAGTTGATCTGTTAGAGTATGCAGATGAAAATAATATTCACATTGATTTGTTGTCAGATCAAACATCTTGCCACGCTGTTTATGATGGGGGATATTGTCCTGTGGGAATGACCTTTGAAGAAAGAACAGCTTTACTTGGGGAAGATAGGGAAAAATTCAATGAACTTGTAAATGAAACTTTGAAAAAACATTATGCAGTTATTAAAAGACTAACTAGTAAGGGAGTATATTTCTTTGACTATGGAAATAGTTTCCTAAAGGCCTTGTATGATGTTGGAATAAAAGAAATTTCAAAAAATGGTAGAGATGACAAGGGTGGATTTATTTATCCTTCCTATGTTGAAGATATATTGGGACCTGAATTATTTGACTATGGATATGGACCATTTAGATGGGTGTGCTTATCTGGTAAAAAGGAAGATCTATTAAAAACAGATAAGGCTGCCCTTGACTTAGTTGATCCAAATAGAAGATATCAAGATAGGGACAACTATATTTGGATACGTGACGCAGATAAAAATGGATTGGTAGTTGGAACCCAAGCAAGAATATTCTATCAAGATGCAGAAAGCAGAACTAAAATAGCTCTTTCCTTTAATAAAATGGTAAGAGATGGGGAAATAGGACCAGTTATGCTAGGAAGAGATCACCATGATGTATCAGGAACAGATTCTCCCTTTAGAGAAACTTCAAATATTAAAGATGGAAGTAATATAATGGCAGATATGGCAACTCAATGTTTTGCAGGAAACGCAGCTCGTGGAATGTCAATGATTGCCCTTCACAATGGTGGGGGAGTTGGAATTGGAAAATCTATAAATGGTGGATTTGGAATGGTTCTTGACGGAAGTAAAAGAGTTGATGAAATCCTTGCTCAAGCCATGCCTTGGGATGTAATGGGTGGAGTTGCAAGAAGAGCTTGGGCTAGAAATCCCCACTCTATTGAAACTGCAATGTTATATAATAAAAACAACAAGGGAACAGATCATATAACTATTCCTTATATTGCAAATGAAGAATTTATTAAAAAATTAGTTAAGGAGGGTATATGAAGGGAGATTTAATATTGTATAATATTGGAACCCTAGTAACATCCAAGGAATTACAAAGGGAATCAATTGGAGATATGGAAAATATTGAAATTTTACATAATGCCTATTTAGCTGTTTCCAAGGGAAAGGTTTTAGCCCTTGGACAAGGTGAGGTTCCAAAGTCAATTGTAGGGGAAGAGACTTTACTTGTTGATGCTCATAAAAAAGTTGTAACTCCAGGGATAATAGATTCCCACACTCATTTGGTTCACTATGGATCTAGGGAAAATGAACTTCCCCTTAAAATAAAAGGAGTTCCATATTTGGGAATATTAAAAAAAGGTGGAGGAATATTAAGTACAGTTAGGGATACAAGAAAGGCAACAGAGGAACAATTATTTCAAAAGGCCTATGATGTTTTAAATAGAATGCTTGCCTTTGGAGTGACAACTGTTGAAAGTAAAAGTGGTTATGGATTGAACTTGGAAACTGAATTAAAACAGTTAAGAACAAATAAAAAATTAAATGAAAATCATCCAATTGATGTAATTTCAACTTTCTTAGGGGCCCACGCAGTTCCTGAGGAATATAAGGATGATCCAAAGGGATATGTTAATGAAGTTATAAGAATGTTACCTATTATTAAGGAAAGTAATTTAGCAGAATTTTGTGATATTTTCTGTGAAGACAGTGTTTTCAATGTGGAAGAAAGTAGACATATATTAAAAGAAGCTAAAAAATGTGCCTTTAAATTAAAAATCCATGCTGATGAAATAGTTTCCCTTGGGGGAGCTGAGTTAGCTGGGGAACTTAGTGCAATTTCTGCAGAGCATTTAATGGCAATTAGTGATAAGGGGATTAAAGAATTATGCAAAAATAATGTAATAGCAAATATACTTCCAGGAACATCCTTTAATTTAGGAAAGGATTATGCCCCTGTTAGAAAAATGATAGATAAGGGGATAACAGTTGCTATTTCAACAGATTATAATCCAGGGTCTTGTCCATGTGAAAACATACAACTTGCTATGAACATAGCTTCAGCTCAAATAAAAATGACTCCAATTGAAATATTTAAAAGTGTAACTATAAATGCTGCAAAGGCAGTGGGAAGACAAGATACTATAGGAAGTTTAGAAGTTGGGAAGCTAGCAGATTTTGTAGTTTTCAATGTGGAAAATCTAAACTATATTTTCTATAATTTTGGAATTAATCATGTGGAAGATGTGTATAAACAAGGGGAAAAAGTAATATCAAAGGGGAAAATAAATTTCTCATAGATTACAGAAAATGAATATAAAAAGAAATCTCCTAGGAATAGTCCTAGGAGATTTTTTAGTATACTTAGGGGTAATACTAAAGTTATTTAAATAAGTTAATTGCTGTTATAATAATTGGCATTTGGAAAATATCAATTAAAAATGCTCCTGTAAGGGGAATTATAAGGTAGGGATTTACAGTATATCCATATCTTCCACTAACTTCACCCATGTTTATCATTGCATTTGTAGTCGCTCCAAGTCCAGAACCACACATTCCTGAAACCATAACAGCAGCGTCATAATCTCTACCCATAGCTCTAAATACAATGAATCTTGTATAAAGGAACATAAAGAGAACTTGACACAGTAAAATTATAATCATTGGAACAGCTAGGGCAGCTAATTCCCAAAGCTTTAAAGAAATTAAAGCCATTGAAAGGAAAATATTTAAAGATGCCTCTCCAATTATATTGATTAAGTTTCTGTCCATATTAAACCATTTGTATTTAATATTTAAGTTATTGAAAATAATAGCGCAAAACATTGCTCCAACATAAGATGGAAGTGCTAGGTTGAAACTAGCCTTTAAAAGGTTACTAATTGATATTCCAACAGTCATAATAATAGCTAACATGGAAATATGTCTTAGCATTGAGTTAAGGTTGATTTCCTTTTTATCAATGTCTATTTTAAGTCCAACTTCATTTTCATTTACAACATTTTTAGGTTTTAATTTGTATTTTTTTATTAAACTAATTCCTAGGGGAGCTCCTAATAATCCCCCTGCCACAAGTCCAAAAGTAGCTGAAGATAAGGCCATTGTAAGGGAACCAGTGACACCTAAACTTTCAACAGTTTGTCCAAAGGCTCCAGCTGCACCATGTCCACCAGACATTGAAACAGAACCTGCAAGAACCCCAAGAAGAGGATTGATTCCAGTGAATTTAGCAACAGACACCCCAATAACTGTTTGCATAAAAGTCATAAATCCACTTAAAAGCCAAAATATAATTAAAAGTTTTCCACCTTTTTTAAGTCCATCAATTGAAGAACCTAAACCAATAGTTGTAAAGAAGACAACCATGAAAGGAGTAAGTAAAGCAGTGTTATATTGTATACTTCCAATATGTACACTTCTAATAGTAAGATGTATTATTGCAAATAATAATCCCCCTAAAACAGCAGCAGGTACTCCAAACTTATCTAGAAAATTGAGTTTTTCCTTCATAAGTTTTCCAACGTAAAGTGATATAAGCCCAATGGCAACAGTTCCAACCATATCAAAATTAAAAAGTATTCCCAAGTCATTAAAGCTAAAATTCATTTGTCCCCCTCTAAACTTAAATTATTTATTTTTTGGAATTTAACATCATATTATAGATTAAAACCCCAACTAATTTAGCAGTTTTCTTATCAATGTCATAAACTGGATTAACTTCAGCAAAGTCAACACAAACAACCTTTTTAGTTTTTAGAATTTCTTGAAAGATTCTCTCTCCCTTTCTAGGATCCAAACCTAAAACTGTTGGAGCAGAAACTCCAGGTGCGTAATTTGCATCAAAAACATCAACACAAAAAGTTACATAGACAATGTCAACACTATCACAATATTTTTTCAAACTTTCAATAATAAAATCTTCCCTTTGGTTTTCATCTAAAATTAAAGTATTAAATTCTTTAGCTGTTTCAATTAAACGTTTTGTATTTCCGATACTTTTATATCCAACAATTGAATATAAAACATTGTTGTCATGGTCTAGAATTTCCTTAAAGGAAGTTCCAGAGGTTCTTTCTTTAGAGTATGGTCTTATGTCCAAGTGAGTGTCAAAATTAATTAATCCTATTTTTTTATCAGGATAGGCCTTTCTTATTCCAAGATAAGATCCATAGGCTATGTCATGTCCTCCTCCAAGTCCAATTGGAAAATTTCCTTTCTTTATAACTTCAGCTACCTTATTTGAATATTCCTCTTGGGCAGCTTCTGTGATTTTATTTGATAAATTTCCAAAATCATAAATTTCCAAATTATCTATTTTAGGAAAAGAACCCATTGCCTTTCTAATTGAATCAGATCCATCCTTTGCTCCAACTCTTCCATTATTTCTTCTAACCCCTTCATCTGTGTCATAACCAATGAAACAATATCCAGAATTTTCCTTCATGTCCTTTGCTTCCCTTATTACTTGCCACAGTCTTAAATCTATTTCTTCATCTCCATCATATCTTCCGCTCCATAATGTTTTCATAATCTCTCCCCCTTAAAATTAAAGTTCAACATATCCATAAAATAATTTAGCCCCTAGGGAGGTGTAATTAATTACCTCTCCTTTGAAAATAGCTATACTCCCAGGGTCAAGTACATGGTCCCCAATTTTTATGTTTCCTAAAATACAATATATAAAGGATATGTTATTTTTAGAATCAATGGTATTTATATTATTTTGTGAAATTTCTTTAAAATGAAAGTCTCCCCTTCCATTGTTGTTTATAATTAAATTAAAATCAGTTACCCTTCCCTTGGAATAAGTTGTCCAATCTCCAGAGAATCTGTGAATCTTATAGGGATCAATTGTAACCTCACCATGATCCAAATGTTTTAAGTTCATCTTACCTTGTAAAATAGAAATAACCCTATTCATATTATTAAATTTTGTAAAGGTACTTTCTTCAACTTCAGTTGTAGCAGTGCTAATTCTAAATTTAAAATCTCTTTTTTTAAAATCACAATGTTCAGGATAGATGTATAGCTCTTTGGTTATTCCACCACTCCATTTACTTATAATCCCTTTTTTACCAGGTATTATCTTAAACATATGTCCACCTTCCCTATGAAAAATAATCTTCTAAGTAACACAGTGTCACTTAACTATTTTATGATAGCATTTTATTTTGGAAAAAACAAGAAAAAAATGTAGAAAACAGGGATATAACATATAAAAAATAAATATTATGTATTAATAAGAAACATGCTTTTTTTATTTTAACATTTGTGCTATAATTGTGAAGATTAGAATTATAAAACAATGGGAAAATTCAAGGGGTAATGTATGGATTTTGAGAGAGTTAAAAATGAGGAGCAAAGAAAAATAAGGGTGAAACAAATAAAAGACGCAGCTATCAAGATATTTGACAAGCGTAAATATTTGGACATTACCTTGGCAGAAATAGCCAAAGAGACTAATTTTACAAGGGGGAATCTCTATAAATATGTTTCTTCTAAGGAGGAGATCTATTTACTTGTTATAGCTGATGAATTTGCTCAGTTAGTGGGAGATTTACAGGTTAAGATTTGTAAAAAATTCTCAAAGGAAGTTGAAAATTTTGCCAATATACTTGCATTAACCATAAGTGAACATGAAAGGTTTTTAAAGCTTTATTCAATTTTATATGCCTTTCTTGAAAAAAATGTTTCTGAAGAAAAATTAATAGAGTTTAAGGAGAGTTTTAGTGAAGTTATGAGTGAATTTGTAAAGGTTGTACAAACTGCCTTTCCAGAACTTAATTCAAAAGAAATAAGAAAATTTATAGAGATACTAGGATGTTTTGTAATTGGGTTCTATCCATTGTCTAATCCAGATTCTATTCAAAAAAATGCTTTTATAAAATCCTCAACTGGATATTATCCTTCAAATTTTGTTGAAACTTTAAAGGAACAAATAATTTTTAATTTGAAAAATGTAACTTATTCAGAAAATAAAATATTTTCTATTCCATATAGGTTGGTCTAGGGAAAGCTCTAGAAAGACATATATATTACTGATGAATAAAAACGTTTATATTTAAAAATTATATGGTATAATATTGGAAATTTAATTTAAAATTAAGATTAAGGGGGGCTACAAAATGAAAATTGACTTAAACAGTGATCTAGGAGAAAGTTTTGGAGTTTATAAGATTGGGATGGACCAAGAGGTTTTGAAATATATTTCCTCTGCTAACGTTGCCTGTGGATGGCATGCTGGAGATTCAATGGTTATGGAAAAAACAGTGGCTTTAGCTAAAAAAAATGGAGTTGCAGTTGGTGCTCATCCAGGTTATCCTGATTTAGTTGGATTTGGAAGAAGAACTTTAAATGTTACACCTGAAGAAGTTAAAACTTATGTTAAATACCAAGTTGGTGCTTTACTTGCCTTTACAAAGGGAGCTGGAGTTAGGATGCAACATGTTAAACCCCACGGAGCAATGTATAATATGGCAGCAAAGGACTATAAACTTGCCCTAGCAATAGCCCAAGGGATAAAAGAAGTGGATGAAAATTTAGTGCTAATGGGACTTGCAAATAGTGAAATGATAAGAGCAGCAAAGGATGTTGGTCTTAAAGTTGCAAATGAAGTTTTTGCAGATAGAGCTTACAATGATGATGGAAGTTTAGTTGCAAGATCTCTTCCAGGAGCAGTAATACATGATAAAGATGTGGCAATAAAAAGAGTTATAAGAATGGTTAAAGAGGGAAAAGTTGAAAGTATAACAGGAAAAGATGTGGACATAACAGTTGAATCAATTTGTATACATGGGGATAACCCAGAAGCTTTGGAATTTGCTAAAAATATAAAGGAAGCATTAATAAATGAAGGTATAGAAATATCATCTTTATAAAAAATAGGAGGAATACAAATGACAAAAAGTAATACATCAGAGAAAAAGAAAAAAGGAGCCATAATAGGTGCAGCTTTTATTATGGCAACTTCAGCAGTAGGACCTGGATTTTTAACTCAAACAGCAGTATTTACAGAAAAGTTTGGATCTAACTTTGCCTTTGTTATACTAATGGTAACAATAGCTACAATAATTATTCAACTTAATATTTGGAGAGTTATTTGTGTATCAGGAATGAGAGGACAAGATATTGCAAATAAAGTTCTTCCAGGACTTGGATATGTTGTTGCATTTTTAGTTGCATTAGGTGGACTTGCTTTTAATATAGGAAATATTGGAGGAGCAGCTCTAGGATTAAATGTTTTATTTGGTTTAAATACAACAGTTGGAGTTCTTATTTCAGGAGCTTTAGGAGCATTTGTATTTTTACAAAAAGATATGGGTAATATAATGGATAGACTTACAAAGGTTTTAGGAGCTATGATGATAATAGTTATGACCTATGTTGCTGTGTCTTCAAACCCTCCAGTTGGAAGAGCTTTACATGATGCAGTTTTACCTGAAAGTTATGGGGCACTTACTTTTTCAATTATAACTTTACTAGGTGGTACTATTGGAGGATACATTACATTTGCAGGGGCTCATAGACTTGTTGATGCAGATACTAAGGGAATTGAAAACTTAGGGAAAATTAATCAAAGTTCTATTTTAGGTGTTTCAGTTGCATCAATAATTAGAGTTATGCTATTTTTAGCAGTACTTGGAGTTGTTTCAACAGGATTTAAATTAGATCCATCTAATCCACCAGCATCAGCTTTTAAAGCAGGGGCAGGAATAGTTGGTTATAAAATATTTGGACTAGTAATATTCTCAGCAGCTTTAACATCTATTGTAGGAGCAGCTTATACATCAGTTTCTTTCTTAAAAACTTTATCAAAAACAGTTATGAACAATGAAAAACAATTTATAATTGGATTTATTGTTTTTTCAACTGCTGTAATGGCATTTATTGGAAAACCAGTTGTACTTCTTGTTCTTGCAGGATCTTTAAATGGTTTAATTTTACCTTTAACTTTAGGAGTTATACTTTTAGGTTCTAAAAAGAAAGAAATAGTTGGAGAATACAAACATTCTCAATTACTAACTGTTTTAGGATGGATAGTAGTTGTAGCAAGTGGATATGCAGGAGTGCTATCTTTACAAAATATTATGAAAATATTTGGTTAGGGGGAAGAATATGAAATTTTTAAAGGCTGGAGATTCAGCTTTAGTTATAGAACTAGGAAATGAAATATCTCCTGTAATTAATTTTAAACTAAAGAAAATAACAGAATTTTTAGATAATTTAAATAAACAAGGAATTAAGGATTTGTTACCAACATATAGATCTATAATAGTTTATTACAATCCCTTGTTGGTTTCCTTTGATGAAATAAAAAATATAGTTGAAGAAAATTGTAATTTTGAAAATGAAAAAATAGATGAAATAGAAAAAGAAATAGTTGAAATACCTGTGCTTTATGGTGGAGAGTACGGACCTGACCTTGAAAATATTGCTAAACATAACAATATAACAACAGAAGAGGTTATAAAAATCCATACTTCAGGGGAATACTTAGTATATATGTTAGGGTTCACACCAGGATTCCCATATTTAGGGGGAATGTCTAAGAAAATTGCAACACCAAGACTTAAGGAACCAAGAACAAAGATTCCTGCAGGATCAGTTGGAATAGCAGGGGAACAAACAGGAGTTTATCCAATAGAAAGCCCTGGAGGTTGGCAGTTGCTAGGAAGATCTCCTCTTAATTTCTTCAATCCAAATAGTGATAAGCCTTTTCTTTTAAAAGCAGGTCAATACATTAAATTTGTTTCTGTAACAGAGGAAGAGTACTTGAAATTAAAAGGGAAGGAGGACTAATGGAAACTTTAAAAATTACAGATAGTGGACTTTTAAGTTCTATTCAAGATTTAGGAAGATATGGATACCAAAGATATGGAGTTTCATGTTCTGGTGTTATGGATGAGTATGCTGCTAAAATAGGAAATAAGTTAGTTGGAAATAATGAAGGTGCTGCAGTTATAGAAACTACATTAAAGGGTATTTCAGGGAAATTTTTAACAGATACTATGATCTCTGTAACAGGTGGACAATGTGATGTATTTTTAAATGGGGAAAAAATAGAGTTGTGGAAATCTCACAGTGTTAAAGCAGGGGACATTTTAAAGATGGGATTTTGTAAATCTGGTCTTAGAAACTATATTGCTTTTTCAGGGGGAATAGATGTACCAGTTGTAATGAACAGTAGATCAACTAATTTAAAGGCGAAAATTGGTGGATTTAAAGGAAGAAAACTTATGGTAAATGATGTAATATGTTCCTTTGAAAATTTAGCCAAAACAGAAATAATGAAGTTAGATGAAAACCTTATTCCACAAAATTCAGGGGAAATAGAAGTTAGAGTTATATTAGGACAACAATGTGATTATTTCACAGATGCTGGTATTAAAACTTTCTTTAATGAGACATATACAACTACCCAAGATGGGGATAGAATGGGAATTAGATTAGCAGGTGCAGAGGTTGAGCATATTAAGGGAGCAGATATAATTTCAGATGGTATAACATTTGGAGCTATACAAATTCCTGGAAACGGTCAACCAATAATAATGATGGCAGATAGACAAACAACAGGGGGATATACTAAAATTGGTAATGTAATATCAGTTGATTTACCAAAATTAGCCCAAGGTAAACCTGGAACAAAGGTAAGATTTAAAGAGGTTTTTGAAAATGAAGCTATTAGATTAATGAGGGAAAATGATGAGTTAATTAATAGTGAAAATTCCTATGAAATAGAAGGTAAGAAAAAAGTCTACTCAATAGTACTTCAAGGCAAAAAAGTACAAGTGGAAATAGAAAGAATTAAATAAAATTGAAAGAAACAAGTACAAATAACCATAATTCATTTGACAAAATCATATACTGGTTATATACTCAAACTGAAGAGCATTAACATTGCACTCCGTTTAATTATTTTTTATTATTTATTTAATAGGAGGGAAAATATGAAAAAAAGTAAAATGTTAGGTTTGGGAATATTTGTAGCTTTTCTTTTAGTTGGTTGTTCTAATATGTATAATAATGATAAAGAAGAATTAGGAACAATGATGATGAAGGATCAAAGTGGTCAAATGATGATGGTTAAAGACAGCAAAATGATGATGCAAGATGGGAAAATGATGATGGTTAAAGACAAAGATGGAATGATGCATAAGGTAATGATGAAAGATGGAAAAATGATGATGGATGACAATGGAACAATGTCTGAAGTAATGATGAAAGATGGAAAAGTTTATAAAGCTGGATATTAAAAATAAAATTTAAATATAATAATGGAAAACACCCTTAGGGGTGTTTTTTTCATATTGATAAAAAAAAATAAATATGCTATACTCAGTTTGTGACAAGACACATGTATACTCACAAAACAATGGAAAGTGGAGGGTAGATTTAAATGGATATGAAACTTGAAAAGATTAGGAGATTAAAAAAAGAAAAGGGTATTGTAATATTAGCCCATTATTATGTGGATGAAGAGATCCAAAAAATTGCAGATTATATTGGAGATTCCTTTTATCTTAGTAAGATTGCCAAGGAGTTAAAGGAAGATAAAATAGTATTTTGTGGAGTTTCTTTCATGGGTGAAAGTGCTAAAATATTGAGTCCAGAAAAAACAATATATATTCCAGAAATAGAGGCTAATTGTCCAATGGCACATATGGTTGATAGGGATGAAATAACAAAAATGAGAAATAAATATGAGGATTTAGCTGTTGTTTGTTATATAAATTCAACAGCTGAAACAAAGGCTTTAGTTGATGTTTGCGTAACTTCTTCCAATGCAGAAACTATAATTAGATCCTTACCTAATAAAAATATATATTTCATACCAGATAAAAATTTAGGAACTTATTTGTCAAAGAAAATACCAGATAAAAATTTCATATTTAATGAAGGCTATTGTATAGTTCACGCAAGTGTTTTAAAAGATCAAGTATTACATATGAAAAAGAAATATCCAATGGCTAAATTTTTAGCTCATCCTGAATGTGAATATGAAATTTTAGAGCTAGCAGATTATATTGGAAGTACTTCTGGAATTATTGATTATGCTGCTACTTCCCCATATGAAGAATTTATAATAGGAACAGAGGCAGGGATATTGTATAAGTTAAATGAAAAAGCTCCTAATAAAAAATTTCATTTAGTTAAGGAAGATTTTTATTGCAAAAACATGAAAAAAATCACAGTGGATAAATTATTAAGTGTATTGGAAAATGAAGATTTAAAAGTTGAACTACCAAGGGAAACTATAGAAAAAGCATCCTTATCCCTAGAAAAAATGTTAGAACTAGGGGAAAAAAACATATTCACAGAGGAGTATGATTTAATAGTTGTGGGAACAGGTGTTGGAGGTTGTTACTCAGTTTTAAATTCCAGTGAAAACAAGAAAATATTAATGATAACCAAAGCTAAGTTAGAAGAAAGTGACTCTTATTTGGCCCAAGGGGGAATTTGTGTTTTAAGGGATGAAAAGGACTATGACAGTTTCTTTCAAGATACTATGAAGGCTGGGCATTATAAAAACAATAGGGATTCAGTGAAAGAAATGATAGAAAACTCCCCTAAAATAATAGAAGATTTAGTATCCTACGGTGTAGATTTTAAAAAAGTTAATGGGAAGTTTGCATATACAAGGGAAGGTGCCCATTCAAAGGCTAGAATACTTTACCATGAGGATATAACTGGAAAGGAAATAACAAGGAAACTACTTAAAAATGTAAAGAAGAGAGAAAATACTCTAATATTAGAAAATACAACTTTGGTTGATATAATTTCAAATGACAATGCATGTTATGGTGCCATATTAAAAGATACAAAGAATAAAATTCACAGGGTATATTCTAAAAATGTTATATTAGCCTGTGGGGGAATAGGGGGAAATTTTGAAAATTCAACTAATTATCCTCATTTAACAGGGGATGGAATAAAAATTTCTGAAAAAAACAATATCAAATTAAAAAATTTAGACTATATTCAAGTTCATCCAACAACTTTATACTCTAAAAGCAAGGGGAGAAGATTTTTAATTTCAGAATCTGTAAGAGGTGAAGGAGCCCTTCTTTATAATGCACAGGGAAATAGATTTGTAGATGAGCTTATGCCAAGGGACTATGTTACAAAGGAAATTTTAGCTCAAATGGAGAAAGATAATTCAAAACATGTGTGGTTAGATATGAGACCAATAAAAAAAAGAGGTATAAATTTAGAGGAAAGATTCCCAAATATATTGAAAAAATGTAAAGAGGAAGGCTATGATCCAAATAAAGAATTAATACCAGTGGTTCCAGCTCAGCATTATTTTATGGGGGGAATAGAAGTTGATTTAAATAGTAAAACATCAATGTCAAACTTATATGCAGTTGGGGAAACTAGCTGTAATGGTGTGCATGGGGAAAATAGGTTGGCTAGTAATTCCCTACTTGAAACATTGGTTTTTTCTAGAAATGCAATAAGAAATATTGAAAATAAAACATTAACACAAGAGGGGAAATAATATGGATATAATTACAGAAAATTTAAATGTGGACAACCTTATTTTACTTGCTTTAAGGGAAGATATATCTTCAGAGGACATAACTACAAATTCAATAATAAAGGACAATATTCTAGGAAGAGGACATTTAATTGCAAAGGAAGATGGAATTTTAGCTGGAATAGAAATATTTAAAAGAGTATTTAAATTATTAGATGAAAATATAGAGTTTAAAGTTAATTTTAAAGACGGGGATAAATTACAAAAGGGTCAAATAATATGTGAGATTACAGGGGATTTAAGGGTTATTCTTTCAGGGGAAAGGGTGGCTTTAAATTATTTACAACATATGAGTGGTATTGCAACTTATACAAATGATGTGGTACAATTGTTAAAAGGAACAAGTATTAAATTACTTGATACAAGGAAGACAACTCCAAATATGAGGATTTTTGAAAAGTATGCTGTTAAGGTGGGAGGTGGATACAATCATCGATATAATCTATCTGACGGGGTATTAATAAAGGACAATCATATTGCAGTTGCAGGAAGTATAAAATCAGCAGTTGAAATGGCAAGAGCATATGTTTCCTTTGTGAAAAAAATAGAAGTGGAAGTTGAAAATTTGCAAATGGTAGAAGAGGCAATTGAAGCTAAAGCTGACATTATTATGCTTGATAATATGGATGAATTTACAATGAAAAAAGCTGTTGAAATTATAGGTGGTCGTTGTAAAACAGAGTGTTCAGGAAATATTACAAGGGAGAATATACTTAAAATATCCAAATGTGGTGTTGATTTTGTTTCAAGTGGAGCAATAACTCATTCAGCTCCTATATTGGATATTTCCTTAAAAAATCTTCAGAAATTGTAATATATATTAAAGGTTGGGAGATATTATGATTGGAAATGAAAGACGTGAGAAAATAGTAGAGTTAATAAAAGATTCACAAAAACCCTTATCAGGAACTTATTTATCAAAGGTTTTAGGAGTGAGTAGACAGATAATTGTTCAAGATATTGCTCTTTTAAGAGCTTTGGATTATGAAATTATTTCAACTTCTAGAGGTTATTTAATTACCAGTTTAACTTTAGATATATCAGAGAGAGTGATAAATGTATTTCATACAGATACTGAAATTGAAGACGAATTAAATACAATAGTGGATATAGGTGGAATGGTTGAAAATGTTTTTATTGATCATAAAATATATGGACATTTAGAAGCAAAATTAAATATAAGCAATAGAAGAGAAATTAAAGAATTTTTGAAAAAAATAAATTCAGGTGAAGCAAAACCCCTTAAAAATTTAACCTTTGGGAAACATTCCCATACAATAAGAGCAAAGGACGAATACACCTTGGATCTAATTTGTGAAGAACTTGAAAAAAAGGGATATTTAATAGATAATAAAAAGATAAACTCTTAATAATATTAAGAGTTTATCTTTTTTTTGTTGAAAAAAATTGCTAATTTATCATTTATAATGTAAAATAGAAGTAAGCAATTATATTTATGACATATATAGATAGGAGGGAATGCAATGATAAAAGAAGTTTATGCAGGCTCTTTTTTAGAGGCAAAGTTGGCAGAACAAAGAGGGGCAGATAGGATAGAACTTTGTGATAAAGTAAAAGAAGGGGGAACAACAGCATCTTATGGTATTATAAAGAAATGTGTTGATTCATTAAAGGTTCCAATTTTTGCGTTAATTAGACCAAGGATAGGTGACTATGTATATTCATCCTATGAAATAGAAATTATGAAGGAAGATGTAAAACTTTGTAAAGCAGCTGGAGTAGATGGAATAGTAATAGGTTTTTTAACAAATGAAAATAAAATTGATTATGATACATTACAAGAGTTTATAGATTTAGCTCTACCTATGGAAGTTACTTTTAGTAATGCTATAGATGAGTTAGAAGACCCAGTAAAAGAAATTAAAAAATTAAAAGCAGTTGGAGTAACTAGGATATTATCCTATGGAAAGGAAGAAACAGCTTTACTTGGAAAGGATCTTTTTAATAAGATGATACAAGAAGCAGGTAAGGATATTCCTATAATTGTTGCAGGTAGGATAACAAAGGATAATTTACAAGAGGTAGCAAGTAAGATAAAATCTTCAGAGTATCATGGAAGAAAAATAGTATAATAAAAAGAGTCAATTTTTTAAATTGACTCTTTTACTGTATTGTATTAGTTTTTATTTTTAATTACAAGTTCTGCAATTTGAATTGCATTAGTAGCAGCACCTTTTCTTATTTGATCCCCACAACACCAAAGAGAAAGACCTTTATTGTCATCTCTACTCATATCACGTCTTAATCTTCCAACGAAAACTAAATCTTGATCACTTGTGTCTAGAGGCATAGGTAGGCTTCCATTATTTTCTGTTTTAATGTATTTAACGCCTGGAGAATTTTTCAAGATATCTTCAGCTTCTTCTATGGAAATATCATCATGGAATTCAAGGGTAATAGATTCTGAATGACTTCTGTATACAGGAACTCTAACACAAGTACAGTTAACTTTTAACTCTTTATTTTCTAATATTTTTCTACCTTCATTTTGGAATTTCATTTCCTCAGAACTGTATCCCATATCATTGAAGCCTCCAATTTGTGGTATAAGGTTATAGGCTATTTGATGAGAGAAAACCTTAGGAGTAACCTCTTTATTTTGAGAAATATTTTTAACTTGTTCATCTAATTCTGTTATTCCACCAGCTCCAGCACCTGATACTGCTTGGTAAGTTGAAACTATAACTCTTTTTATTTTGTGGTGTGCATTTAATTTATTAATTGCAACTAATCCAATAATAGTAGCACAATTTGGGTTTGCAATAAGACCCTTGTGATTTTTAACAGCTTCAGGATTAACCTCAGGAACAACTAAAGGAACATCTTCATCTAATCTAAAGGCACTACTGTTGTCAACTACAACACATCCTTGTTCAATTGCTGAAGGTATAAGTTCAATTGCTAGTTCATTTGGAGAAGCTCCAAGTAATATATCAATGTTTTTAAATACTCCCTTTTTAGCCTCTTCAACTTTATATTCCTTACCATTAAATTGAATCTTCTTATCTACACTTCTAGCACTTGCAAAAAATCTAATTTCATTAATGGGAAAATTTCTTTCCTCTAGCAGTTTTATCATTTCTTGTCCAACTGCCCCAGTAGCTCCAAGTATTCCAACGTTATATTTTTTCATTCTTATCTCCTTTTATACAATAAAATTATTATAAATTACGTTAATACATTTTTCAAAATTTTCATTTGCCACTCCAATAATTATGTTTAATTCATCTGAACTTTGGGATATAACCCTAATATTTACACCATTATTTCCCATAGCTGCAAAAAGCTTTCCAGAAGTGCCAGGTTTATGAACCATATTTCTTCCAACTATAGCAATAAGACTTATATCTCTAACTACTTTAATTTCAATTGAATTACATAATTTTTTTGTGTCTGCAATTATTTCATACAAATATTTTTCCAAGTGTTCACTGGATAATATTAATGAGAAATTATCAATTCCAGATGAAATATGCTCAATATTTATTTTGTATTTTTTTAATACCTCTAGTATATTTAAAAGTGAATTAGGTTCTTCACTCATAGGATACTTATATATTGAAAGTATTGAAAAATCTTTTTTCCCTGCAATACCAGTAATTGGAGAAATACTATGCTCTTCTAAAATCTCATAATTATTGTTTACAATCATAGTTCCAGGGTTATCAGGTTCATTGGTATTTCTTATATTTATTGGGATATTAGCCTCTTTAACAGGGGCAACAGCATTAGTATGAAGTACATTAGCTCCCATATATGAAAGCTCCCTAAGCTCGTTATATGTAATAAAATCTATTTTTTTAGGTTGATCAACTATTCTAGGATCAGCCATTAATATTCCAGATACATCAGTCCAGTTTTCATAGACACTGGCATTTATAGCACGGGAAATAATGGAACCTGTAATATCAGATCCTCCCCTTGAAAATACTTTAATTTCCCCATTTGGAAGGGATCCATAGAAACCAGGTACTATTATCTTTGAATTACATTTAAATACTTCTTCAATTGCCCTAGTTGTCTTTTCAATATTAATATTTCCATTAAAATTAAAAAATATAATATCCTTTGCATCTATAAAAGTATAACCAAGGTATTCAGCAAGAAGTTTAGCATTTAAATACTCACCTCTACTTATTAAATAATCCTTGTTCATTCCCTTCTTCATTTTAGATTTAATTTTATCAAATTCTTTTCCTAAATTCAACTTTAAATTTAATTCTTTTTTTATTTTAGCATATCTATCCTCAATATGGACAAACATTTTTGTATATTCCACAGAATATTTTAAATGGGCATAGGAAAGATATAGTAAGTCGGTTATTTTATTGTCCTCTGAAAATCTTTTCCCAGGTGCAGATGCAACAGTTATAACTATACTGCTGTCCCTTAATATAATATCTTTGACTTTTTTAAACTGATTGGCGTCAGCTAGAGAAGAGCCACCAAATTTTGCAACTTTTATCATAAGTATTCTCCCTTTGTCCCTAAAATTTTAATAAATTTATGTTTTTTCAATAAAAACACTTGTATTTATGTGAAAAACATTATATCATGGCAAGTAACTAAATGCAATATACTTTGGAGGGAATTTATGAAATATAATTATGAGAGTACAAGAAATAAGAAAATAAAATGCCTGGCTTCTGAAGCAGTGGCAAAGGGCATAGCTCTAGATGGTGGATTATTTGTTAGAAATGATATGGATTCTTTAAAGATAGATTTAAAGGATTTAGTTGGTAAATCTTATCTTTATATGGGAAAGAAAATTTTATCCCTAATGCTAGATGACTATACAACAGATGAAATAGATGAACTAGTTGAGAAAGCCTATGACAGTAAATTTTCAAATGATGAAATTACTCCAATAAAAAAAGTTGGAGATGACTTTGTTCTGGAATTATTCCATGGTCCAACTTCAGCCTTTAAAGATATAGCCCTTTCAATATTACCTCATTTACTAAAAAAATCCTTGGAAAAAAATAATATAAAGGAAGAGATTCTTATTCTAACTGCCACTTCAGGGGATACAGGGAAGGCAGCACTGGAAGGATTTAAGGATGTTCCGGGAATAAAAATATTAGTAATATACCCAAACAAAGGTGTAAGTAAAATTCAAGAAAAACAAATGAGGTCTCAAGAGGGTGAAAATACTTATGTTTATGCTATAGGTGGAAATTTTGACGATGCTCAAAGCCAAGTGAAAAAAATATTCACAGATAATGATACTAAGGAAGAATTATTAAAAAGAAATGTTAGATTATCTTCAGCTAATTCCATAAACATTGGAAGACTTGTACCTCAAATGGTATATTATTTCTATTCTTATATGAAACTTGTAAGTTTAAATGAAATATCCCTTGGGGAAAAAATTAATTTCACTGTTCCCACAGGAAATTTTGGAGATATATTAGCTGGATATTACGCAAAACTATTAGGACTTCCTATAAATAAATTAATTTGTGCATCCAATGAAAATAATGTTCTTTGTGACTTTTTAAAAACAGGGGTTTATGACAAAAATAGAGATTTTTACAAAACTATTTCCCCTTCAATGGACATATTAATTTCAAGTAATTTAGAAAGATTACTTTATCACATAAGTGGAAATGACAATGCATATGTAAATTCTCTAATGAAAGAGTTAAAGGAAAATGGGAAATATGAAATAAGTGAAAATATGAAAAAGAGCATTGGAGAAATTTTCCAAGGGGGATATTCAACAGATGAGGAAACAGAGGAAGAAATAAGAAAGATATATGAAAAATATTCCTATGTTTTAGATCCCCATACAGGAGTTGCCTTTAATGTAATGGAGAAAAATAGAGAAAAGGGATGTAAGAATGTGGTTTTAGCAACAGCAAGCCCTTATAAATTTAGTAAGTCTGTGTATAATTCTATTTTTAAAGATGAAGAAACTAAAGATGTAGATGAGTTTCAAATAATGGAAGATTTACATGAGAAAACAAAGGTTGAAATTCCAAAGAATCTAAAAAATTTAAAAAATAAAAAAGATATTCACACTGGTGTAATAGATAAGGATAAAATAAAAGATACTTTTAAGGTGATATTATGATAACAATAAGAGTACCAGCAACTACTGCAAATATTGGCCCAGGATTTGATTCCCTAGGTTTAGCCTTTAAACTATATTCATATTTTTCCTTTGAAGAAATACCAAGTGGAGTTGAAATTATAGGGTGTGATGAGGAATATAGAAATGAGGAAAATCTTGTGTATATTTCCTTTATGAAAACTTTGGAAAAATTAAATGCCAATGTAACAGGAATAAGAATAAAAATAGAAAGTAATATTCCAGTTTCAAGAGGTCTTGGAAGTAGTGCTTCTTGTATAATAGGTGGAGTTATGGGAGCAAATGAAATATCAAAAAGTGGTCTTTCTAAAATGGAAATTTTCAATATTTCAAATGAAATAGAGGGACATCCTGATAATATTAGTCCAGGGATATTTGGTGGATTAACAGCTTCCCTAGTTAATGAGAATATTCCCTATTTTACAAAATATGAAATAGATAGGGAACTATCATTTTGTGCCTTTATACCTGATTTTAAACTTTCCACACAAGATGCTAGAAAAGTTTTGCCAAATATTGTATTATATACTCAAGCAGTGCACAATGTTTCTAGAACAGCAGTTTTACTAAAATCCTTAGAAAATGGGGATGTTGATTTAATAAAAATAGCCCTTGAGGATAAACTTCACGAGCCCTATAGAAAAAGTTTAATAGGAGAATATGATGAAGTTAAAAAAATATGTGAAGAAAATAAAGTAGTTGGATTTTTTATAAGTGGTGCAGGTCCAACTTTAATGGGAATAATAAATAATAATACAAATAATCTTAAATTAAAAGAAGAAATGTCCAATTTAAAAAATAATTGGACAGTGAAAAAATTAGAAGTTGATTTTCACGGGGCTTTAGTTTTATAAAATGTGTGGGAGGGGAAATGAAGGATAAATATTTAATAGTTAGTAAAAAAATACTTCCAGATTATTATGAAAAGGTTATAGAAGCTAGGAGAATACTAGAAGAGGGAAAAATAAAAAATGTTAGTGAAGTTGTTAAAATGGTTGGAATAAGTAGAAGTACATATTATAAGTACAAGGACTATATATTTTTACCATCAAAAAGCACAATAGGGAGAAAGGCCCTTGTTTCATTAATGTTAGAACATAAAAGGGGAGTTTTATCAGATGTTATAAATTATTTGTCAGTTGTTAATGGAAATATTATTACAATAAATCAAAATATGCCTATTAATGATTCTGCCTCAGTAATAATTTCTTTGGATATTTCTGATATAAACATTCCCATAGAGGAAATAATTATAGGATTAAAGGATATCCCAGATGTTATATCAGGAAAATTAATTTCTCTAGAATAAAAACAAAAAAATATTAAATTTTAAATCCTCCAGTTCTTTACTGGGGGATTTTTCATTGGTAAATAATATTTCTTTAAATGTAAAATATATTACAAAACTTTTTTAGAAAATATTGTATGATAAGGACACGAAAAGTAAGATTTTGTTTTTAAAAAAAGGGGGGGATTAACTTATGGTCACATTAAAACTTATAGGAGTTATTATTATAATTATAGGATTCCTATTAAAATTGGACACAATAGCTGTTGTTATTGTTGCTGGAATTGCTACAGGTTTAGTTTCTGGAATTGATTTTATTGATATTTTATCAACACTTGGAGATGCCTTTGTTAAAACAAGGTATATGACAGTATTTCTTTTAACCCTTGCAGTTATAGGAATATTAGAAAGAAATGGACTAAAGGAACAAGCTTCTAAATGTATTGGGAAATTGCACTCTGTAACATGTGGGAAAGTTCTAAGTTCATATATGATTATAAGAACATTTTTAGCAGTATTATCCCTTAGGTTAGGAGGACATATACAGTTTATAAGACCACTTGTTTATCCAATGGCCATAGGAGCTGGGGAAAAGAAGCATGGAGAATTATCTCAAAATGAAAAAGAAGAAATTAAAGGTGTTGCCTGTGCTATAGAAAATTATGGAAACTTTTTTGGACAAAATGTATTTGTAGCCAGTGCAGGGGTATTGTTAATAGTTGGAACTCTTCAAGAATTAGGAATAAAAGTAGCACCCTATGCAGTTTCCAAGGCAGCTATTCCAATTAGTATATTGGCAGTTATTTTTTCTGCAATACAAAATCATTTTTTAGAAAAAAAATTAGCTAAGAGAGAAAAAAAAGTTGAAATTGGAGGATAAAATATGAAAAATACAATTCTTGAAATTATGTATATATTAACAGGTTTAGTGGCAATATGTGCAGGGGCCTATGCCCTAGCTGATAAAGAGCATAAAAAGAAATTTGGTACAGGGGCATTTTGGATTATATTTGGATTTATTTTCATTGTAGGAAAAATGATTCCCTCTTATATTGTTGGGTTGTTACTAATACTTATGGGATTATTAACAGTTTTTAATAAGGTAGGAGTTGGATCTCAAGAAAATTCTACCAGTGAATATAGAGCTAAAAAAAGTGAAATTATAGGAAATAGGTTGTTTATTCCAGCTTTATCAATTGGGGTAAGTGCCTTTGCTGTTGCTCAGTTTACTAGTTTAGGTGGATTAGTTGGACTAGGAGTAGGATCTCTAGTGGCTTTGATTCTTTCCTTGGTAGTTACAAAGGAACATCCAAAATATTTAGGTTATGAAAGTTCTAGAATGTTACAACAAATGGGTCCATCAACAATACTTCCACAACTTTTAGCTGCCCTTGGAGCATTGTTTACCCTATCAGGTGTTGGAGAGGTTATAGCTAATTTAATGAGCTCAATAGTTCCTGAGGGGAATATTCTAGCAGGGGTTATAATTTATTGCGTTGGAATGGCTGTATTTACTATGATTATGGGAAATGCCTTTGCTGCCTTTGCTGTTATTACAGCAGGTATAGGATTGCCATTTGTTTTTTCCCAAGGGGCAAATCCAGCAATTGCAGGTTCCCTAGGTCTTACAGCAGGATATTGTGGAACATTATTAACACCAATGGGAGCTAATTTTAATATAGTTCCTACAGCAATTATGGAAATGAAAAATAAAAATGGAGTTATAATAGCACAGGCACCAGTTGCAATAGCTCTATTGTTTATTCACATTGTACTTATGTATTTTTGGGCATTTTAAGGAGGAAAAATGAAATTACTTATTACAGGATTTGATCCATTTGGAAATGAAAAAATAAACCCAGCTTGGGAGGCAGTAAAACTTTTACCATCAAAAATAGAAGGTGTGGAAGTTATAAAACTTCAAATTCCTACAGTTTTTAAAGAATCTATAAATAAGGTTTTAGAAGGAATAAAGGAATATAAACCAGATGTTGTTCTATGTGTTGGACAAGCAGGGGGAAGATACGATATAACAGTTGAAAGAGTTGCAATTAATTTAGACGATGCTAGAATAAAGGATAACAAAGGAAATCAACCAATAGATGAACCTGTATATCCTGGTGGAAAAAATGCATATTTTGCAAGTCTTCCAATAAAGGCAATGGTTGAAGAAATTAAAAAAAATAATATACCAGCTTCAATTTCAAATACAGCAGGGACATTTGTATGTAATCATGTAATGTATGGGTTACTATACAATATAGAAAAATCTTCCCTAGTAAAAAAAGGTGGATTCATTCATGTTCCATTTATTTTAGAACAAGTATTAGATAAAAAAGATACACCATCTATGGATTTAAACACTGTGGTTAGAGGGTTAGAAGCTGCAATTAAAGGACTATATGAAAATGATCAAGATAAGAAAGTAACAGGTGGGAAAGAATTTTAGACTAAAATAAGAAAGAGTGTAAAATTTAAGATTTTTTTACACTCTTTCTATAGTTTATTAATTTAGGAACAGATAAAATTTTTATAAGCTTTCTTTTTGTTACAATTAGATTTTTTTCCTGTAGCTTTGTTAAGATTTTAGTAACTCCTATTCTTGAAATATTCAATGCATTTCCAATATTTTCATGGGTGTATCCCAACACTTCCACATTCTCTTCTTTATTAGGCTCTCTAATAACAGCTATTCTAATTAAAAACTCCAATATTCTTTCTTCATTAACATAAAATTTATTAAAGCTCATTTGAAAAAGAGCTAGATGATATTTTCTAGACATACTGTGTATAAAGTATGGATAATAATTAGGATGATCTAGAAGAATTTTATCTATTTCATTTTTATTAATTTTACATATTTTAACATCAGTGATAAAATATAGATTATAACTTTCAGGTATTTGAGAAAAAATCTCAAACTCACCTAAAATTTCCCCAGGGCATAGGGTGTAAATAAGTTGCTCATCACCATTTTCTTCACATAGAGAAATTTGAACCTCTCCAGATACAACTATGTACAGTGAGTCTACAACATCAATGGATAAAATATTTTGTTTTTCATAGGAAGTTATTTTTCCATATGGAACTAGAACATTTAAGAAAAAATTTCTCATGTTATTTTGTTTATCTAAATTAAATATTACAGAATATTCTTTATTCATTAACTTGTCTCCCTTTTATTATAATTATATGAATTATAACATAATTTTAGTTGGGAGTTTAAATTTTATTTTTTTATTTCTATTTTAAATGTGGATCCTTTATTTTCCTCAGATATTACAGAAATTTCACCATTTAATTGTTCAACAAGAGCCTTAACTATTGAAAGGCCAAGACCAGTTCCACCTAAATTAGTGGTTCTAGCCTTATCAACCCTGTAGAATCTATCAAATATTTTATTTAATTTATTTCTAGGTATTCCAATACCATTATCTTTTATTTCAAGTACATAGTGAGTATAACTTTCTTTTAGGAATATTTCACTGTGTGGAATTTTAGAATTATTGTATAGAATGCTGTTTTCCACTAGATTTTTTAAAATAGTATTAAGTTTCTCAAAGTCACTTACAATATTAATTAAGCCGTTTTGGACATTAAATGAAACCTTTGCATTTTTATTTAGTATTATCATGTGCAATGATTTCCTAAGGGACTTTTCCAAATCTTCAACAGAAAAAACCCTTAAATTTAAAGAGGGATAATTTTCAATTTTAGATATATTTAAGAAATCAGAAATAATGTTTTCCAATTTATTAACATTGTGATTAACAGTTTCTAAAAATTCCCCCTTCATGTTTTCAGGTGCATCCTCTAGGGCTATTAAATATCCCTTTATATTTGTTAAAGGGGTTTTTAATTCATGTCCAACATTATTAATGAACTTCTTTTGAAATTCAATTGTCTTTTTTGTTTTGGTTATATTTTTTATAGTAATTAAAAATCTATTTTCATTTTTAATATTTTTAACAGATACAATAAAGTATTCTTTAATAGGAAGAATGTATACTTCCTTTGAAATGTTTTTCTTTGTGCTTAAACTTTCCTTTATAATATTAACAATTTCAATGTACTTAACAGCTTCTAAATACTTATCCTTCCCCTTTAATATTAAATAATCTAGAGAGTCATTTTTAATAATAAAATCACCATTTTCATCAATTAATCCAATGAAGGAATCCACAGATGTAATAACATTATTTAAAATCTTTCTTTCAATGTCCAAGCTTGCTATATTTTCCAAATTTATATGCTGCCATTCCTTTAATACATTCCAAAATTCAAGTAGCCAAGCTTCATCCTTTAATGTTTTTGAATTTAGTTTTTCCCCGTGTATTAAAAAAGTTTTCATTTTATTTATTTTATTGTAGAAATCCCTTTTAATATAGTTCTTATAGAAAAAATGAACTGAAAAATTTAAAATAAGGAAAAATATTATTAATATTCCTGAAAATAGTTTCAGTTGATACAGCTGTTTGCTATAGTCCCCTGAGGTTCTTAAAATATAGAATTCATTATTAATATTTTTAAATCTAAGGGCGTAATAGGCATAGTTTAAACCTAGGGTTTTGCTTTTTCTAATGGAAAATCCTTCTCCTAGGGTGATAGCTTCTTTTATTTCTTCTCTGTTTCTGTGATTATCCATAAAATGTTCATTGTCTTTGTTTTTAGAATCATAAATTACAGTTCCCTCATTATTTATAAGGGTGAAACGAATTTTAGATTTATTAAATAAGCTAGTATAACTTTCATAGGGATTTTTTTCAGCAATTGTTTTTATAAGAAAAGCATCCTTTTGTAAATTTTGTTTTTCAATATTTTTATAGAGATTGGATAAAATTTCAGAATTAAAAAAAACAAAAATCAGTTGTAAAAATAAAATGACAATTAATGTAATTATTTCTTTTCTTCTAATTTATAACCAACTCCTTTCACAGTTTTTATGTATTTTGAAAAAGTAGGAAGTTTATCCCTGAGTTTAGAAATGTAAACATCAACAGTTCTATCCCCAGGGTAATAATTACTTTTCCAAATATTATCTAATATTTTTTCCCTTGTTATAACTAAATTTTTATTTTGTATAAGAAAACTAAGTAAATCATATTCTTTTTTAGAAAGCTCTATTTCATGTTCCTCAGAAATAACAATATGTTCCTTTGATTTAATAACAATATCCTTAAATATAATATTGTCATTTAAATGATCATCAGCTGATTTAAGGAGTTTCTTTGTTCTAAGTACTAGCTCTCTAGGGTCAAATGGTTTTTTTAGGTAATCATCAGCTCCTATTTCAAGACCTGTTAAAACATCATCAATGTCAGTTTTAGCAGTTACCATAATTATTTTAGGATGACCATAATCCTCTGGAAGTGTTTTTATTATTTTAGTAAAATTAGTTCCATCTATTCCAGGGATCATTAAATCCAAAATTATAGCATCATAATGATTGTCCTTTAATAATTTCAATCCTTCTAGTCCATTTGATGTTTTATCAACTTGGAAGTTTTCCTTTTTTAAAAAGTAATATATTAAATTTTGTATTTCCAAGTCATCCTCAATAATTAGTATTTTCATAAGAAAGTCTCCTTGTTTTTTTCTTTAATTATACCACAAGATTATAATCCCTTAGGTATAAATCCTTCTTTTTTCACAATTTCTTGTCCATCCTTAGAAGTTGCAAAATCAACAAGTTCATTAATTTCAGTTTCTTTATCTGAAGCTGTAGGTACATACCAGTATACTGCTCTAGCTATTGGATATGATTTATTAGAAACATTTTTAACAGATGGAGTTATTCCATCAACTGCTAAAGAGTGAACTGTAGTATCCATGTAACCCATACCTATGTAACCAATTGCATTTCCATTACTTTTTACTTCTTGTTTAATAGCTTGGTTAGAAGGTGCATATAAAGTTTTAGGCCCATATTCCATACTGTTTTTCTTACCTTCTCTTATAATATGTTCCTTAAAGAATTCATGAGTTCCAGATGAAGAGTCTCTAGATAAAACTACTATTGGACTGTCATTTCCTCCAACATCCTTCCAGTTTGTAATTTCTCCTCTAAATATTTCCCCAAGTTCCTTTGAATCAATTTCTTTAATAGGATTATCATTATTTACTATTACTGTTATTCCATCATATGCAAGAACAATTTCTTTAATGTTTAAATTTTCCTTCTTTGCTTGGTCATACTCTTTACCTTTCATACTTCTAGATGCCATTGCTATATCAGTTGTTTTATTAAGTAATGCTGATATTCCAACTCCAGATCCTCCACCAGTAACTGCTATCTTAGTATTAGGATGAGTTTTCATATATTTTTCAGCTATTCCTTGTGATACATTAAGTATTGTATCAGATCCCTTTAATTCTATAATTGTTGATTTTTTTCCTCCACACCCTGTAACTAATGCTCCCATAACTAAGCAAACACCTAATAAATTTCTTTTTTTAATTTTCATATTTCCTCCTAAGTTATATTTTGTTTTTCATATTACAACTATAATATTTTCTTGTTAAAAGCCTATGAAAATAGAGTAAAGTTTATGTAAATAACATTTAACACAAAATTTACATTAGGTTAATATTAAATTAACAAAGGAGATATATAATGACGTAAATAAAATATAAAATAATGTAGAGGTGAAAAATGAATGAAATAAGAAGGTTAAAGGATAAGATCATGAAAAAATTCCTTTTGGGAATGGGAATATTAAATATTGTAATAATATTTGCAATGTTTTTATTTATATTTATTAATGGATCAAAATTTTTTACAGGTTATAGTGTATCTGATTTTTTATTTGGAAGAAGCTGGATATCCCTTTCAGGTAAGTTTGGTTTTATTCCATTATTAGTAGGAACTTTTTGGGTAACTATTATTGCAGTTATAATTTCAGTGCCCCTTGGAATACTAATAGCTATATATATTGCAGAGTATGCTCCCAAAAGGATTAAATCAATGATGAAAATAATAATAGAAGTTATGTCAGCTATACCATCTGTTGTACTAGGTTTCATAGGACTGTATATTTTATCTGGTCCTATAAAGAGAATGTTTTCCCTAAACAGTGGTTTAACTGCTTTAACAGGGGGGATAATGCTTGCTTTCATGGCCTTTCCCACAATAGTTTCAATGACTGAAGATTCTTTAAATGCCAATGATATTTCCTATAAAGAGGCATCTCTTGCCCTTGGAGCAAGTAAAACAGAAACTATATTTAATGTTTTAGTTCCAGCTGCCTTTCCAGGAATACTTGCAGGTATAATGCTTGGCTTTGGTAGGATAGTTGGAGAAACACTAACTGTTTTAATGATTACAGGAAACGCTCCAATAATAGCAAAAAGTCCCCTGTCATCTGTTAGAACTTTAACAGCGACAATTGCAGCAGAAATGGGAGAAGTAGTTAAAGATAGTTCCCACTACTATGCTTTATTTGCAATTGGAATTGTGCTATTTATAATAAGTTTTATTACAAATACTTTAGCAGAACATTATGTTACAAAATCTAGAAAATTAAGAAATTAGACATCTATTAAAAAGTGAGGTAAATATGATAATTATAAAGGATACAGGGGAAAAAGTTTTTAAAGTGTTTATAAATGCTATTGGGTTACTTTCAATAGTTCCAGTAATATTAATTCTTTTCTTTATTACTGTAAAGGGTGTGTCAGCTATTAACTTTGATTTTATATTTAGTATGCCAACAAATGGAATGAGGGAAGGGGGAATATTTCCTGCAATAGTTGGAACTATATATTTAACCCTTGGAACAATTATATTTGCTGTTCCCTTTGGGATATTTACAGGTATATATTTAGTTGAATATGCTAGGGAAAGTTTACTTAAAAGATTTATAAATTTAACAATTATTAATTTAGCTGGAATTCCAAGTATAATATATGGTCTTTTTGGAATGGCCCTATTTGTAATCTTTTTAAACTTTGGATCATCTATTTTATCAGGATCTTTAACTCTTGGAATAATGTGCTTGCCAGTTATTATAACTGCAGTGAGAGAGGCTCTATTAAATGTTCCAAATAGTTTAAGGGAAGCATCCCTAGCACTAGGTGCAACTAAATGGGAAACAACAATGAAAGTTGTTTTACCAGCAGCAAGTCCTGGAATTTTAACAGGGATAATACTTAGTATTTCAAGGGCAGCAGGGGAAACTGCTCCAATAATGTTTACAGCAGTTGCCTTTTATTTTCCTTTCCTACCAACTGGAGTGCTAGATAAGGTAATGGCTCTACCATATCATTTATTTGTAATTTCAACTCAAGTACCAAACATGCCCCTTTCAAATATGTATGGAACCTTGTTTGTACTTGTGTTTATAACAGTTGGATTTAATTTGTTAGGGGCATTTATTAGAAATATTTATAAAAATAAAGGAGAATAAAATGGATAGAATAACAATAGAAAACTTTAATTTTTATTATGGAAAGTTTCAAGCAATAAAGGATATAAGTATGAAGATACAAGAAAAAAAAGTTACAGCTTTAATTGGTCCTTCAGGTTGTGGGAAATCAACATTTTTAAGGTCTATTAATAGAATGAATGACCTTATTTTAGATATTAAATATGAGGGAAAAATATTTTTAGACAGGGAAAACATTTTAGACAGGGATTTTAATGTAACAGAACTTAGGAAAAAAGTTGGAATGGTATTTCAAAAACCAAATCCATTTCCAAAGAGTATATATGAAAATATAACTTACGCACCTATTCTTCATGGGGAAAAAAATAAGAAGGTTTTAGATGAAATTGTGGAAAATTCCCTTAAAGAGGTTGCCCTGTGGGATGAGGTTAAGGATAAGCTACATGAATCTGCATTGAAATTATCAGGGGGTCAACAACAAAGACTTTGTATAGCAAGGGCAATATCAATTAAACCAGAGATTTTATTAATGGATGAGCCAACTTCAGCCTTAGATCCAATATCCACAACAAAAATAGAGGAGTTAATTAGAAAGTTATCTAAGGATTATACAATAGTTATTGTAACTCACAATATGCAACAAGCTTCAAGAATATCAGAATATACAGGATTTTTCTATCAAGGGAATTTAGAGGAGTTTGATAAAACAGAAATAATATTCACAGCACCAAATAACAAAAAAACAGAGGACTATATTACAGGAAAATTTTGATAAATAATTAGGAGGAGAAATATGAAGAATCTGCAAGAAAATTTAAAAAATTTAAATGAGCATTATTTGGAAATGTTAAAAAATTTAAATAGGATGTTAGATATAAACATAGAGATGGTTCAAGGGGGAAAAAATATATCTAGTTTATATGGAGAGTGTTTAGTTGTGGAAGATATTATAAATGCCTTTGAAGTTAGTTTAAAGGAAAATTCAATAATAGCCATAGCTAGATTTCAACCAGCTGCAAAAAATTTAAGGGAATTAGTTATGTTAATTGACGGGGGAAGGTTAATTGAAAGAATGGGAGATATTTTAAAAAAGAATATTAAAATATTAAAGGAAATAAATGAGGAATCTCCCCAGTTAGCAGAGGATGTTAATAGGGTACTGTGTCCATATATTAAGGAAATAAAAAATGTTTACGAGGTTTATATTTCTTCTTTTATAAATGGAAATGAAACTTTACTCTATGAACTAATAGTTGCTGATGAAAAAATTAATAGGGAAGCTAATAGGATAATGAGTGAAATGGGTAATTGTATGAGGGAAAATAATGATAATATAGATAGCCTTATAAAGGGTGTTATACTTACAAAAAAATATGAAAGATTTGCAGATCATATTATTCATTTGGTTATAGATTTAGTATATATTTTAAAGGGTGAAAATTTAAGGAAAAAGGAATTATTAGAAAAGGAAAATTAAAAATGCCGTTAAACGGCATTTTTAATTTTAATATTATTTATTATTATTCTAAGATAATGAACAAATCCTTATCTAAGATTCTAAACACAAGACTTTCAGTTATAAATAAAGTAACTTCTCTACTTGTGTGATTTTGGTAACCTATTGAAAAATCATTTCCCACAGAAATTTCAAAATTCTCATTTTTATGTGGAATTAAAATTGTTTTTGGAATAAACTTACTTATTATAATATCTCCTTGTATAAGTTCTTTTATTCTTTTTACAAGGGGAATATGACTTTCTATGGAATTTAATTTAACCCAAGTATCATAGTTAACTACTAAGTCCAAAGTGTCAGAACTGTATTTATCCTTAAGTACTATAATAGCTTTGGATATATTTGTTAAAATTTCCTTTGGAGTGTCTCCTATTTTCATTGGAGGATTATTACAAGAATCAAGCAATCCTTTAATATTATCTAGTCCCTTGTATATTAATTCTTCTTCAAATTTACCAGATTCAAATACTGCCTTATCAAGATTATCTAAATCTATATTAGTATCTCCTCTATTTAGATTATCAAGTTCCCATCTGTTTAAAGTAAAGTTAAATCTAGTTTCAATTAATGGCAACACATGGTAAACTCCATATTCTGTATCATTTGCTTTTTTTATATTTATTTTTCCTGTAAATATTCCCTTTGAATCACCTACATTTTTAATACTCATAAATTTTCTAGCAGAGATAACTTTTAATAAAATTTCCTTTGTTCTTTCATTTAAAACTTCCCAAGCTTTATCAGATATTGGGGCCATATTTTTATTTAGATTATTCATAAACACTCTCCTTTACTTTAAAAAAATATTATCAGAATCTTCCTTTTCTTCCTTTGGTTCTTCTTCCTTAGCATCAGCTTGTGACTCTAAATCCAAAAGAGATCCCTTGGTAAATAGATAGTCTGCAGCTTCCTTTTCAAATGCAGGCATATTTCTCCTTAACCATTCAAATAGCATTACAGCGTGTTCTGTTTCCTCATCTCTGTTGTGTTCTAAAATGGATTTCAATTCAGTATCACCGCAGACATCTGCCCTTTGATTATACCAGTCAATAGCTTCAATTTCTTCTTTTAAACTGTTAAGAGCTCTAGCTTGATCTTTAACTTTGCTACTTAAATTAACTTCATGATATTGTGCCATATCTATCTTCCTCCTTTAACTACATTATACCTTAAATATACGACTAAATTATTTAAAAGTCAACCTTCATTAGCTCAATTTATATTTTTTTATAGATAGAAATTTTTTAAGAAAAGGGACACTAGCTATACTTGTTGCAAAATCTGCAAAGGGCAAGTTCAACCATACTCCATCAATGCTTAAAATATCAGGGAAAACAATGAAAGCCACAGCACCAAATCCAAAACTTCTAGATATTGAAAGGATAACTGATATAAGGGGCTCATTAATAGCTTGAAGGTAAGCTATATTTATACAATTAAATCCAAGACAAGATATTGATATTGAATAAAGGATGAAACCTCTAGTGCAAGCAGCTAACATAGTTGGATCCTTTGTAAATATACCAATGATATTATCAGATAAAGTAAATACACTTATTAGAGAAACAATTGAAATAATAAAAGTTAATTTATGTGCTATTTTAAAGGCTTCCTTTATTTTTTCCAAATGTTGTTTCCCGTAGTTGTAGCTTATAATTGGTTGTCCTGCTTGGGCAAGACCTAAAAATAACATTCTATAAAACATAAAGGCATAAGCTACAATGCTGTATGATGCTGCAGCAAAAACTCCTCCTATTTTCATAAATTCAATATTTAATAATATAGCAATAACCCCAGCTGAAAATTCCAACATAAAAGATGGAAATCCAATTAAAATTATAGAATTAGTTAAATGAAAATCTATTTTTTTATTAAACTCAATTTTAAAAGTAGAACCTATAAAATGTGTGAAAAGATAAAGAGCTGACACAATTTGACTTATTGCAGTGGCAGTGGCTCCCCCTTCTATTCCCATATTAAATTTAAAAATAAAAATATAGTCTAAAACTATGTTTATACACGCCCCAATAACAGTTGAAAGCATTGCTTTTTTAGGGTTACCATCATTTCTAACAATGGCATTTAATGACAAGGATAACATAAGAAAAAGTGCAGCCCCTGTACATGGATATAAATATCCTTTAATTAAAGGTAAAATTTCATCGTTACCTCCAAGAAAATATATTAATGGATTTGTAAATTTAAAGACTAAAAGAGCAATGAAAAAATATATAACTAAATTTAAGAATATAATGTGGGTAAAACATTTGTTTTGATATTCCACATCATCCTTCTTAAAAGAAATTAAAGTTGCCCCACCTATTCCAAGCATAAAACTAACAGAAGTACCTAGGGTTAAAATAGGGTATCCTATGTTAACAGCAGCCATAGCAGCACTTCCCACACCTCTAGCAATAAAAATACCATCTATAATAGTATACAAAGAAATTACAAGCATACTTATGATAGAAGGTATGGCAAATTTCACAAAAAGAGAAAAAATAGAGTCCCTTTCTAAATCAATTTTTTTAGTCATTTTTCATCACATTTCCTTTTAAAATTTTTATCATTCAGACCATAGTACAGCAAAGAAAAAAAATTGCAATAGTTTTTTTATATTTTTTTTTATTCCCTTTGCAAACAGTTGGTATTAAAGACTTTACTCCTAGATGGTTACAGGGTATATTTCACTTTTGGAAATTAACATTTTTAAAGTGAACATAAAAAAATTTTTTATAAAATTTGTTTAAAAAAGTCTAAAATTTAAACATAAATTTAAACAAAATAAATTAAACAAATAATGATTGTAAAAAAAGTTGCAATTTAGTGTGTAAATGTGTTATCATAGATAAAATCAAATAATTTCAATGGGGAGATGAACAATATGAAAAAAATATCAATGTTAATAATAGCAAGTTTGTTTATTTTTGGATGTGGAAAAAAAGAAGCTGCAAATAAGAAAAAAATAAATATAGGAATAACACAAATAATCGAACATCCAGCTTTAGATGCTGCAGTTGTAGGATTTAGAGAAGCTCTAGAAGATGGGGGCTATACAGAAGACAAAGTAAACATAGAAATTCAAAATGCCCAAGGGGACTTTGGAGTGGCTCAAACTATAGCTTCAAACTTTGTTCAAAGTAAAAAGGATTTGATCTTAGCTGTATCAACTCCATCAGCTCAATCAGTATTTAATGCAACAAAGGATATTCCAATATTAATAACTGCAGTAACAGATCCAGTTGCAGTTGGTTTAGTTGGGGATAACATAACAGGAACTAGTGATATGCCACCAATGGAAAAACAAGTTGCTCTAATGAAGACTTTACTTCCTAAAGCTAAGAAAATAGGTTTCTTATATAATACAAGTGAAGAAAATTCAAGAGTACTTTTAAAGAAAATGAAAAGTATAGCAGAACCTTTAGGTTATGAAATTGTTGAAAAGGGTGTAACAAATATAAATGAAGTAGGACAAGCAGTTGATGTTTTATTAGGTGAAATAGATGTACTATACACACCAAGTGATAATGTTATAACTGCATCTATGAGTTTAATTTCAAATAGAGCTGAAGAAAGAAATATTCCTATAATTACATCAGACGCAGCACAATTTAAAGCTGGAGCCTTGGCAACAGAAGCTCTTAGTTTTAGAAATTTAGGATACCAAACAGGGGAAATGGCAGTTAAAGTTTTAAATGGGGAAAAAATAAGTGATATGCCAATTGAAACTTTAGAAGATACACAGCTAATGATAAACAAAGAAATGGCTAAGAAATTTAACGTAATTATTCCAAAAGAACTAATGGATGAATTAAATTAATGATATATACGAACAACAAAAATAACAATAAATAAAAAAAGTTATTGGTAAATAAGTAATTTTTAAAAAAATATCAAAAAAAGTAGAACAAAAGAATAAAAAAATTGTTATCTATAAATAATGCCCTAACAATGGTATCATTATTCCATACAAAATAAATCTTTAGGGGTGATAATAATGAATATAATTAGGAAAAATATAAAGAAAATAGGAATAACTTTACTAGGAGTTATGATATTAGCAGCATGTGGAAAGGAAAGTTCCACTAATAATAAAAAAATAAACATAGGAATAACACAAATAATTGAACATCCAGCTTTAGATGCTACAGTTGCAGGATTTAAAGAAGCTCTAGAAGATGGTGGCTATACAGAAGACAAGGTAAACATAGAAGCTCAAAATGCCCAAGGGGATTTTGGAATAGCTCAAACTATAGCTTCAAACTTTGTTCAAAGTAAAAAGGATTTGATCTTAGCTGTATCAACTCCATCAGCTCAATCAGCATTTAATGCAACAAAGGATATTCCAATATTAATAACTGCAGTAACAGATCCAGTTGCAGTTGGTTTAGTTGGAGATAACATAACAGGAACTAGTGATATGGCTCCAGTTAATAAGCAAGTTGAGCTAATAAAAGCTTTGCTTCCAAATACTAAAAGAATAGGAGTTGTATATAACACAAGTGAAGAAAATTCTCAAATTTTAGTTAAAAAATTAAAAGTTGAAAGTGAAAAATATGGATACAAAGTTGTTGAAAAGGGAGTAACAAGTGTAAATGAAGTTGGTCAAGCCCTAGATGTTTTGTTAAAAGATGTTGATGTACTTTATACTCCAACAGATAATTTAATTGTTGCTGCAACACCTTTAGTTTTATCAAAGGCAAATGAGGCAAATGTACCAGTTATAGGTTGTATAGAAGATCAAGTTATCCAAGGAGCCCTAGCTACAGAAACATTAGATTACAAACAATTAGGATATCAAACAGGGGAAATTGCAGTAAGAGTATTAAATGGAGAAAATCCTAAGGATATTCCAATTGAAACACAAAGGGATACAAAATTATTAATAAACAAAGAAGTGGCAGAAAGATTAAACATTAATTTCCAGCTGAACTAAAAAATAGAGCACAAATGATGTAAGGGGAAAGGGTGATAGGATGTTAATTGGTACTTTAGAACAGAGCTTAATATTTGCAATAATGGTTATGGGTGTATATATATCCTTTAGGATATTAGACTTTCCTGATATGACAGTTGACGGAAGTTTTCCACTAGGAGCATCAATAGTTGCAAGTTGTTTAGTAAAAGGAATGAATCCAGTATTAGCTTTGTTACTAGCTGTAGTTGGTGGAAGCATAGCAGGATTTATAACAGGATATATAAATGTTAAATATAAAATAGCAAACTTACTTGCTGGGATAATAGTAATGACAGGTCTTTACAGTATTAATATAAAAATAATGGGTAGATCTAATATTTCTTTATTCACAGTGAATCATTTGTTTACTTTACATATTAATAAACTATTACTAATAAGTATAATTGTAATTTTATGTAAATTATCTTTGGACTTTTTATTTAAAACAAAATTTGGATTTATATTAAAGGCCCTAGGGGACAATGAAACTTTAGTTGAAACTTTAGGTGTAGATAAAAGTAAATTGAAAATATATGGATTAGTAATATCCAATGGAATAGTTGCTTTGTCAGGTGGACTATATGCTCAATATCAAGGCTTTGCAGATGTTGGGATGGGTACTGGAACAATAGTAACAGGTTTAGCTTCAATTATCATAGGTGAAACAATAATAAAAAATAGAAGAAAATTTACATTAACTACAACAGTTATAGTTGGAACTATTATTTATAAAATAATAATAACTTTAGCTTTAAAAATTGGATTCAATGCAAGTGATTTAAAATTAATATCTGCAATTATAGTAGTTGTAATTTTAGCTTTGAAAAATAATAAAATGTTGAAAAAAGGGGGGATCAAGAATGCTTAAATTAAATTCTATAACTAAAACTTTCGTATCTGAGTTAGGTACAAGGAAGAAAGTTTTCAATAATTTAAACTTAGAAATAAACAAAGGTGAGTTCATAACAGTAATAGGAAGTAATGGAGCTGGAAAGTCAACTCTTTTGAATCTAATAATGGGAAGTATAGAACCAGACTGTGGAAATGTGTGTTTAGAAGATAAAGACATAACAAATTTAAAATTCTATAAAAAAAATAATTTCATATCTAAGGTTTACCAAGATCCTAAGGTTGGAACTGCTCCTTCTATGACAGTTTTTGAAAATTTATCAATGGCTGACAATAAGGGTAAAAAGTTTAATTTTACAATTGGTTTAAACCACAAGAGAAAAAATATATATAAAAAACTTTTAGAGGAATTGGATCTAGGAATAGAAAAACAATTGGATACAGAGGTTGGATTATTATCAGGGGGGCAAAGACAGTGTTTAGCTCTTTTAATGGTAACTTTAAACAAACCAAAATTATTGTTGCTAGATGAGCATACAGCAGCTCTTGATCCTAAAACATCTAGAATAATTTTAGATAAAACAGATGAGATAGTTAGAAAAAATAACATTACAGCTCTAATGATAACTCATAATTTAGAAGATGCAATTACTTATGGGGACAGGCTTATTATGCTTCATGAGGGTCGTATAATTTTAAATGTTTCAGGAACAGAAAAACAAAATTTAACAACAGAAAAATTATTAGAAAAATTCCAAAATGCAAAGGGGCAGTTAGACGATAAAAGCGTATTTGCTGCATAATTAAATTTAATAAAAAACAATTTTTTTTAAATGGAAAGGAAGGAGAAAGTATATATGACTATACTACAAAGTATAATATTTGTTATAAATATAATAATTACAATAATAATAATAAGCATAATAATTATATTAGAAAAAACAAATAATATTCTAAGTAGTACAAAAAATATATCTAACTTCCATTTGGGATACATTGGCCAAGCTTGAAAAATGTATATATAATTAAATTGGAATTGAAATTATTTAAAAGGTAATCTTAGAAAATTAAGATTACCTTTTTTATTTTGTTTACAACTTTAATAATAAAAAACATAGGAGGAATTTATGATAAAAAAAATATCACAGTGATAAAAAAATTATTGACAATTTTAACAAAAAGAGGTATCCTTTTGTTGTGGAGATTATAATATTAACATTTAGTAAAAAAAGAGGTAGATAATGACTAAAGCGGAACATATTTTACAAAAATATATAGTTATAGGGGAATTTATATCCAAGTGTTTTGGGGAAAATGTGGAGGTTGTTCTACATGATTTAAGGGATATAGATCATTCAGGTGTGAAGATTTTTAATAATTATGTAAGTGGAAGAAGCGATGGAGCTCCAATGACAGAGTTTGGTCTTAATTTACTTGAAACTGAAATATTTAAAAATGAAAATTTTGTTATGAATTACAAAGGAGTTACAGGGGGGAAAATTCTAAGATCTTCAACTTTGTTCATAAAGGATGACAAGGAAAATCTTTTAGGCATGCTTTGCGTAAATGTGGATATTACAAAATATCTTACAATGAGTAAAGAATTAAATGATTTAGCCTATTATGGAATTAGAAAGGAAGACTTGGAAAAACCAACTATAGTTGCAGATTTCCCAAAATCTGTAAAGGAGATGATAAATGCATCTCTTTCAAGTTATTTAACTAAAAATGGCTATGACTGGCAAAGACTAAATAAAGAAGAAAAATTAAATGTTATAAAAAAGTTAGATAGTAAGGGTATATTTAATTTAAGAGGTGGAATATCAGAAGTTTCAGAATCTTTAAAAATTTCAGAACCTACAGTATATAGATATTTAAACACTATAAAGAAAATGGAAAGTTAGGAAGTTATTAATTTGTTGTATTTTGTATGATTTATATATAAAAGATAGTAAAGGAGACGAAAGGATGAAAGAAGTAGTAGAAATTAGATGGCATGGTAGAGGTGGACAAGGAGCAAAAACAGCATCACTTCTTTTAGCAGATTCTGCTTTTAGTACTGGTAAATATGTTCAAGGATTTCCTGAGTATGGTCCTGAGAGAATGGGAGCTCCAATTACAGCATATAACCGTATATCTGATGAAAGAGTTAGAGTTCATTCTAACATTTATGAGCCTGAGTTTGTAGTTGTAGTTGATGAAACATTACTTTCAAGTGTTGATGTTACAAAAGGATTACAAGAAAAAGGAGCAATAGTTATTAATACTCCTAAATCCCCAGATGAAATTAGACCTTTATTAAAGGGATACAAGGGAGGAGTTTATACTTGTGATGCAAGAAAAATATCTGAAGAATGTTTAGGTAAGAATTTCCCTAATACTCCAATGCTAGGGGCAATAGTTAAAATAAGTGGAGTTCTTGATGAAACTCAGTTTATTGAGTCAATGGAAGATTCTTTTAAACATAAATTTGCAACTAAACCAGAAGTGCTTAAGGGAAATATGGAAGCTTTAGTACGTTCTATGAAAGAGGTGAAGAAATAGGATGAAAAATAAAAAAGGTGTAGCTATAGAAGAAACAATGTCTTGGAAAGATATAACTCCAGGTGGAGTAGTTTATGAGTCAGGAAGTGCAAAACATTTTAAAACAGGTGACTGGAGATCAATGAGACCAGTATTTATTGCTGATAAATGTAAACGATGTTTATTGTGTGCTCCAGTTTGTCCAGATTCTTCAATTCCAGTTGTAGATGGAAAAAGATTAGATTTTGACTATGATCACTGTAAAGGTTGCGGGATTTGTTATGAAGTATGTCCCTTTGATGCAATAGAATTTGTTAAAGAATAAAGTTAGGAGGAAAAATTAATGAGTATAAAAGAAAGAATGTCAGGTAATGAAGCTATAGCCATTGCTATGAGACAAATAAATCCAGATGTAATGCCAGCTTTTCCTATTACACCATCAACTGAGATACCTCAATATTTCTCACAATTTGTTGCTAACGGACAAGTTGATACTGAATTTATTCCAGTTGAATCAGAACACAGTGCTATGTCAGCAGCTATAGGAGCTGAAGCAGCAGGTGCAAGAACCTTTAGTGCTACTTCTTCTTGTGGATTGGCTTTAATGTTTGAAATGCTATATGTAGCAGCTTCATCTAGATTGCCAATAACTTTAGCTTGTGTTAACAGAGCTTTGTCAGGTCCAATAAATATCAATGCAGATCATAGTGACTCTATGGGTGCAAGGGATGCAGGTTGGATTCAAATATATAGTGAAACAAATCAAGAAGCCTATGACAACTTTATACAAGCTGTTACAATAGGTGAAGATCCAGAAGTTCAATTACCAGTAATGGTTTGTCAAGATGGATTTATTACTTCCCATGCAGTTGAAAATATTGAATTGTTAGATGATAAAACAGTTAAGGATTTTGTAGGGGAATATGCACCAGAAGATTACTTATTAAATGCAGCTAGACCAATAGCTCATGGACCTTATGATATTGAAAAATACTATATGGAACATAAAAGACTTCAAGCTCAAGGAATGATCAATGCTAAGGAAGTTATATTAAAAGCTGCAGAAAAATTTGAAAAAATTTCAGGAAGAAAATATGGATTATTTGAAGAATATAAATTAGATGATGCACAGGTAGCTATTGTAGTTTTAAGTTCAACAGCTGGTACAGCAAAGGAAGCAGTGGATGAATTAAGAGCTGCAGGTAAAAAAGTTGGAGTTTTAAAACTAAGAGTATTTAGACCTTTCCCAATGGAAGAACTAGCAGATGCTCTTAAACACATTGATATGGTTGCAGTTATGGATAAATCAGAAGGATTCTCAGCTTGTGGTGGACCAGTTTTTGCAGAAACTAGATCAGCTTTGTATGATGTGGTAAACTCTCCTAAAATAGTAAACTATGTTTATGGTCTAGGTGGAAGAGATGTAACTATCGATCATATAAAAGGAATTTTTGAAACTTTACTAGCTGAAAAAGATAGTAAAGAGACTTTGGAAACATATAGATTTCTAGGTGTAAGAGAATAGGAGGAAATTCAATGGCATATAATTTTAAAGAAGTAATGAGTAAGCCTGAAAGATTAACTGGTGGGCAAAGAATGTGTGCTGGTTGTGGAGCACCAATAGCAGTTAGAACAGTCTTAAGAGCTTTAAAACCAGAAGATCACGCAGTTATATGTAGTGCTACAAGTTGTTTAGAAGTATCTACATTTTTATATCCATATACAGCTTGGACAGATTCATTTATTCATTCAGCATTTGAAAATGCTGGGGCAACAATAAGTGGTGTTGAAACAGCTTATAAAGTATTAAAGAAAAGAGGTAGAATTAAAGAAACATTTAAATTTATTGCATTTGGTGGAGACGGTGGAACATATGATATAGGGTTCCAATCATTGTCAGGGGCTATGGAAAGAGGTCATGATATGGTTTATGTATGTTATGACAACGGTGCTTATATGAATACAGGTATCCAAAGATCATCAGCTACTCCTCACTATGCAGATACAACAACAACTCCAGCAGGAACAGTTATTCCAGGAAAAGTTCAAGTACAAAAGGACTTAACTGCAATAATGGCCGCTCATAATATACCTTATGTTGGACAATCTACTTTAATTGGAAATATGAAGGATTTATATGAAAAGGCTGAAAAAGCTATATATACAGAAGGTGCAGCATATTTATCAGTAATGGCACCATGTCCAAGAGGATGGAGATATAGTTCAGAAAAAATTATGGAAATTTGTAAGGCAGCAGTTGAAACTTGTTACTGGCCATTATATGAAGTTATAGATGGAGAATGGAAACTTTCTTATAGACCAAAAACAAAATTACCAGTTACAGAATTCTTAAAGACTCAAGGTAGATTTAAACATCTATTTAAAAAAGGAAATGAGCATTTATTAGAACAATTCCAAAAAGAAGTTGACATTAGATGGGCGAGATTATTAAAAAGATGTGGAGAAGAATTATAAAAATATAGAAATATGAAAAATACTATATAAAATATGAATGGAATATGATATAATCTTTCAAATAGTAAATTTGTTTTTTGTAGGAAAAAAATAATAATATATATAGGTCTTCATTATAGGGAGACCTATGTATATGTATTTACTATTTAAAGGGGGGTATATGGAAGAGAAGAAAAGTAGTTTTTTAGGGTTGGTGCCATTTATAGTTTTTATTTTAATTTATTTAGGAACTGGGATTATTCTTAAAATGAAAGGTGTTCCAATGGCCTTTTATCAATTACCAGCACCAGTTGCTATATTTGTAGGTGTAATAGTAGCATTTTTAATATTTAAAGGTAATTTAACAGAGAAATTTGATTGTTTCCTTAAGGGATGCGGAGATCAAGACATTTTAATCATGTGTATAATTTATTTATTAGCTGGTGCCTTTGCAACAGTTTCTAAAGCAATGGGTGGGGTAGATTCAACAGTAAATTTTGGATTAACTTATATTCCCCCTCAATTTATCGCAGCAGGAATATTCATAATAGCAGCTTTTATTTCAACAGCAACAGGAACATCAGTTGGATCAATAGTTGCAATAGGACCAATAGGTGTTGGACTAGCTCAAAAAAGTGGAGTTCCAATGGCCTTTGTAATGGCAGCTTTAATAGGTGGAGCTATGTTTGGAGATAACTTATCAGTTATATCAGATACAACTATAGCAGCCACAAGAACTCAAGGTGTTGAAATGAGAGATAAATTTAGAGTTAACTTAGTAATTGCAGGAATAGCAGCAATTATTACTTTAGTTCTATTGGTTATATTTGGTAAACCTGAAGTAGTTCCAGAAGTTCAAGAGTATGCTTATTCTCTAATAAAAATAATTCCTTATATTTTAGTATTAGGACTATCTCTTGTTGGAGTAAATGTATTTGCAGTTCTTACTTTGGGAATAATGGTTTCAGGAATAATTGGATTTGCCTATGGTGAATTTACATTACTTGCCTATGCAGGAGAAATTTACAATGGTTTTAAGGGTATGAATGAAATTTTCCTATTATCTTTATTAACAGGAGGACTTGCTGCTCTAGTTAGAAGAGCTGGAGGTGTTCATTGGTTAATAGAACAAGCTTCAAAAATGATGAAAGGTAAAAAAAGTGCAACTTTAGGAATAGGAATGCTAGTTGGACTAATAGATGTAGCTGTTGCAAATAATACAGTTGCAATTATTATTAGTGGACCAATAGCAAAGAATATCAGTGAAGAATACAAGATAGATCCTAGAAAAACTGCCACAATACTAGATATTTTTTCTTGTGTAGGACAAGGAATAATACCTTACGGGGCTCAAATGTTGATTCTTTTAAGTTTCACAAATGGAGCAATTAGTTTTCTAGATGTATTCCCATTATTATGGTACCAAGGATTATTATTAATCCTTACTTTAGTTTCAATATATATTCCATTTTCAGATATGTATTTAAGAAAACATCCTTGGAATTTTGAAACAGGTAAGGCAGAATAAATATAAGTTTAAAATGAGTTTTTACTTATAATCACATTAGTTTGTAAAAAGAGAGAAAGTTCCCGTTCTCTCTTTTTTTCTTTCCAAGTTGAAAAAATAATGAAAGTATACTATACTATATTAAAAGAAATAGAAATAAATTCTAAGGAGATAGTATGATAAAATTAATAGCTGTTGACATGGATGGAACATTACTTAATGATAAAAAACAAATAGATGACAGATTTTGGAAATTGCATGAGAAATTAACAGAAAAGGGTATATATTTTTTAATTGCAAGTGGAAGACAATACTATAATATATTTGAATATTTTAAGAATTTAGAGTCTAATATTATAATTCTTGCAGAAAATGGTTCCATTGTAATGGAAAATGGAAAGGAATTATTTTCAAAATGTTTACCTAGGGAAGATGCAATAAAGTTAATTGAAATTGGAAGAACAATTCCCACAGGACATGTAATTTTTTGTGGAAAGAAAAAAGCCTATATTGAAGACACAACTCCTGAATTTATAGAACAATTGGAAAAATACTATAAAAGATACGAAGTTGTGAAAGATATTACAAAGGTTGACGATGAGGCTTTAAAAATAACTGTTTGTGACTTAACAGGTGCAGAAAAAAATGCTTATCCATATTATGAGAAATATTGTGATAAATACAAGGTTGCAATTTCTGGAGAAATTTGGGTAGATGTTGTGGATAAGGATATTAACAAGGGACTAGCTTTGGGAAAATTACAAGAAAAGTTAGGAATAAAAAAATCTGAAACAATGGTTTTTGGAGATTATTTAAATGATTATGAATTAATAAAACAAGGGGAATATTCCTTTGCAATGGACAATGCTCATCCTGATTTAAAGGCTATTGCCAAATACAGAGGTGGAGATAACAACGATGCAGGGGTAATTAAAAGTATAGAAGAATATGTCTTTGGAAATAAGATTAAATAAATAAAAAGAAGTGTATCTTGGGATACACTTCTTTTTTAATGCACGTTACTTACTATTATTTTTTAACAGTTTTAGTTATAGTTTTAACATCAGGAGTTGAGTTAGAAACTGCAGTAAATGCAGTTGCAAGATTAGCTACACCTTGAAGTTCAGAAGGAATAATTATTTTTGTTGCCTTTCCATCTGCCACTTTTTCAAATGTTTCCATAGCTTTTAGTGATAAAACCTTGTCACTTGGATTAGCATTAGTTAATAGTGTTAAAGCTTCAGCTTTAGCAGTGGTTAATTCTATTAGAGCTTTAGCTTCCCCTTCAGCAACTCTTACAGATGATTCCTTAGATGCTTCAGCTCTTAGGATAGCAGCAGCTTTTTCCCCTTCAGCAACTAAGATAGCTGATCTTTTATGACCTTCAGCAATTATAATTGATTCTCTTTTTTCTCTTTCTGCTTTCATTTGTTTTTCCATAGCATCTTGAATTGCTGCTGGAGGCATAATGTTTTTCAATTCAACTCTGTTTATTTTTATTCCCCAAGGATCAGTAGCTTCATCTAAGATAGCTCTCATTTTGGTATTTATAATATCTCTAGAAGTTAAAGTGGCATCAAGTTCTAAGTCACCAATAATGTTTCTAAGTGTTGTTGCAGTAAGATTTTCAATTGCATTTAATGGACGTTCAACTCCATAAGTATATAGTTTAGGATCAGTGATTTGAAAATAAATAACTGTATCTATTTGCATTGTTACATTATCTCTTGTGATAACTGGTTGTGGTGGAAAATCAATAACTTGTTCCTTTAAAGAAACTTTTCTTGAAATTCTATCAACAAATGGAATTTTAAATTTTAATCCAACTTGCCAAGTAGTTAAGTAACCTCCTAATCTTTCAATTACATATGCACGGGATTGAGGGACAATCCTAATATTAGTTATTATTAGTAAAATTACCACCAAAATCAATAAAAATGTTATAATCATATATTCCTCCTTTAAACCTTAAGCTTTTTTCAAAACTAATTTGTTACCTTCGTATTTTTCAACTATTCCATAGTCCCCTACTTGCAATGCTTCATCACAAATAGCTTTCCAATGCTTTCCATCAAGTTTTACTTCATATATGTTTTCATTTGAAACCTTAAGAACTTTTACCCTTTGACCAAAAATTCTCTCATCAATTGGATTTTTTTTACTGGTAATTTTTTTCACAATTGGTTTTGTTAAAACCAACAGTACTAAACTTAGCCCTATAAAAATATAAAATTCATAAAGAAGATTATTAATACGTCCAGATAAAAGGGTTAAAACCATTGCAGAAATAGCAAACCAAATACTTACTAATGCTGGGAAAGAAACTTCAATTATCACAAAAACAATAAATAATGCAAGCCAGATAGCCATATATTCCTCCTTATTAGTTTAAATCAAATTTAAGAGCAGCTCCTAACATAATTCTATCGCTTTCAACATCATATTTAGAATGAGTTTTTTTGTTATTAAGCTCTCCTGTATTTACTTTATAAGCAATTTCTATTGATAATTCTTCTATTTCTAGTCCAAATCCTAAAGAATAATAAAGACCATTTTCATAGGAAAAATTTTTATTATCATTTAAGTCATTAAAAGAATAACCTAGGTCTCCCTTTAAGTATGGAGTCCATTGTCCAGTTCTTAAACCTGGAAGATCAACTTTAATAGTTGCGTACAAAGGAGCAGAACACATTTCAGGTAAAGAATCTCCGTCGTATCCAATGTCATATTTAAGGCTTCCATTCCATTGGTATCCTATACCAAGACCAGCTTCTACACCATTTGAAATTTCTTGTGTCTTTTCAATATAAAATCCGTAAGCAGCCTCATCAATATCATCTTTTACTTTATCATTTTGTTCAATTTGGTATGTTGCAAAGGGAGTAAATTCACCTTTAAAGTAAATACTATTATCCCCAGTAGCTCCAAAAGAAAAAGTAGAAAGTGCAAAAAGTCCAAATATTATGTTTCTCATAAGAATCCTCCTAATAAATTTTTAAGTTTGTTATATACTTGTATTATACTATTTTTTTGTAAAAAATGCAGAAATAAATTAAGATAAAATATGCTATAATAAAAGTAAACGTTTATAAGAAAGGATGAGAAGATGATAAATAAAAAATTATTAAATAAAATTTTAATGGAAGCTCTATCCACAGGGGGAGATTTTGCAGAAATCTTCATAGAAAAAAAGAGAGTTAGTAGTCTTTTTATGACTGAAGGAAAACTAGAAACATCAAATTCTGGAAAAGATTTTGGTATGGGAATTAGGATATTTAAAGGAGTTTATTCTGTTTATGGATATACTAATAATATGGAAGAGGACAGTTTAATAAATTCAGCAAAAAAATTATCTAAATCCATAGAAGGAATAAAGGAAGATGTAAACATTGATTTAAATGAAGTGAAGTTTCAAAATATAAATGAAATTGAAATATATCCTGAGGATGTAAAGAAAAGTGAAAAGGTTCATATAATGAGAAAGGCTTACAATGCAGCTAAAAATTATGATTCTATTATAAATGAAGTGAGAGTTTCATATTCAGATGTGAAACAAGAGGTAATAATTGCAAATAGTGAAGGGTTATACACTGAAGATGAAAGAATTAGAAGTAGAATAAGTATTGAAAGTATAGCTGAAGAAAATGGAGAAATGCAAACTGGAAGAATGAGTCCAGGTGCTTCAATGGGATTTGAATTTCTAAGGGATTTAGATGTTGAAAGTTATGCTAGAGAAGCTTCAAGAATAGCTAAAACAATGCTTTATGCAGATTATTGTCCAAGTGGAAAAATGCCAGTAATAATTGATCACAAATTTGGAGGAGTTATCTTTCACGAAGCATGTGGTCATGGACTAGAAGCTACAAGTGTGGCCAAGGGAAACTCTATATTTGCTGGGAAAATAGGAGAAAAAATAGCAAGTTCCCTTGTAACTTTTGTTGATGATGGAACTTTAAAAAATGAATGGGGAAGTTTAACAGTTGATGATGAAGGTACTAAAACTAGAAGAAACATTCTAATTGAAAAGGGAATTTTAAAGGGATACATGATTGACAAACTAAATGGAAGAAGAATGGGAATGGAATCCACAGGAAGTGGAAGAAGGGAATCTTATAAATATGCTCCCACTTCAAGAATGACAAATACATTTATTTTAAATGGGGAATCAACACTTGAAGAAATGATAAAAAGTACAAAAAAAGGACTGTATGCAAAATATATGGGAGGGGGATCAGTTAATCCTGCCACAGGAGATTTTAATTTTGCAGTTATGGAAGGTTATTTAATAGAAGATGGGAAAATAACAAAACCTGTTAGAGGAGCAACTTTAATAGGTAATGGTGGAGAAGTTTTAAAGGAAATTGACATGGTTGGAAACAATTTAGGATATGGACAAGGAATGTGTGGTTCAGTTTCTGGAAGTGTCCCAACTAATGTGGGGCAACCCTCTATAAAAATTAGGAACGTCTTAGTTGGTGGAAGAGAAAAGTAGAGAATACACAAGAAAATAATTAAATAATATAAAGCTGTCGACCTCTAACAGTGTAAAAATTATATGGAAAAATAGAAAAATTTAAGGGGTCGACAGAAATAGGATTATTATGCTATAATTTTAATGAGGTTATAAGTATACCTCTTTTAATCTAACCAGTGTGGAATGTAAATTTGTTACAGAACCAGTTGTTACAGAACCAGCTAAAAATTCTTTTAATCTAACCAGTGTGGAATGTAAATACTTCTTCTATTATCTTATAAATTTCATAGATTTTACTTTTAATCTAACCAATGTGGAATATAAATTTAGATACACAATTAATGTTATGGCGGAATAAATAGTTTGACTTTCAAATTATTCTGTGATACTATTATCTTGTGGTGATGGATAGTTTCAATTATAAAAGTCCTAATTTTTAATAAACTTTAGGATCTCCTTTCTTAACATTGATTTATAAAAAAAAGAAAACCTTTGAATAAAATGGTTTTCTTTTTTTATTCTTTAAATTAATAAATTCTAGAGAGAATACTAGAATAAGTATGAACTATTCCATAGATAATGGAATTATTTAATTAATACAAACAAATAGTTTGACTTTCAAATCTTTTTATGATACTATTTCTTTGTACAAAATAAATCAAATTTTGTTAACTCTTCTGTTCTAGTCAAACTAAAGAGTTTCCTACCCTAAACTTTAATCAATAAAAAAAGAAAGCCTTGAAAAATTAAAGGTTTTCTTTTTTTGTTTTAATAAAATTAAAATCTTATGCCTTTTAATTTAAATGTTTTATAATGGTAAATTAAAATAAAATTATGAATTAATATAAATAAAACAAAAGATTGTCAATTGAAATGAAATAATAACTTAAGTTAAAAAAGCAAAGAATAATCTTTAATGACATGAAAATAAAGGATGTTATAAATAATTAAATAAAAAAAAATTGTAATTTTGTGATATAATCTAAATGCTTAAAATAAAGGTAAATTTTAAGATACAAATCTTTGAAAATGAAAGTATTTGTGTAACAATTGTTAATAGCAATCAATAAGAAAAAATAGTTGGAGGAAGATAATTTATTTAAAGGAGTTTAGAAATGTCAGAATATATTTTTGAGAGGTTATCAGTAAAAGTAAATGGAATAGAAAAATTTTATAATGTTCCTAAAATTAATGAGTGTCCCCATTGCCATAATGGAATTGCACCTTATGTACTTACAATAAGCGAAACAGATATGGAAACAAGGACATTTGTCATAATAGCTCAATGCCCCAGATGCAGCAAATATTTTATAATGGCTTATAAACTACCCTTTGGTACCAAAATTCCCCAACCAATAGAGTATAAAATTACAAACAAAATAAACTATAAAGATTATACAAAGGAATTAAAAAAAATTTCAGAAAGATTTGTAGAAGTTTACGGACAAGCTTTAATATCAGAAACATATAATCTTTATGAAATAGCTAGTATAGGTTTTAAAAAATCAATTGAAATTCTAACAAGAGATTATTTAATAAATTTTAGAAAGGAAAATAAAATAGAAATTTTAAGACTCTCCTTTAAGGATATTTTAAAAAAAATACCAGATTCAAAAATTGTAGATTTAGCCATGTCCTTTAATTGGAGTGAATATGTTGAATTTAGTGATAATTTTTTAGATAAAAAAGATATAGAAGATATGAAAAAATTTATTGATATTTTTTCCAAATTTATAATTTATAGTTATTCAGTGGAAAAATGGTAGGTTTTCAATATAAAATAGATAAAATTTAGGAGAATATAAATATGAAAATGAAAGTAGCTTCAATGGTGGTAATAGCAGCTGGTTTGGTCTTTGCTGTTCTTGGATTTTTAAGTAATGATAGGAAAAAAAGAATACTAGGGGGATTAATTTTATTATTTCTAGCTATGGGGATAGGAAAAGACTTAGGTTGGTGGTTAAATTAATTTTGTTATCTAAGCAAATTATGATATAATCATAAAAATATAAAAAAATGTTAATAAAATTAAATACAAGAAGTTTATATAGAGGAGGAAAAATGTTTAAAATACTAAAAAAAGAATGGTTAAGTGAAAAGATATGTCTTATGGAAATAGAGGCTAAAAAACTATCCTCTTCTGCTAAACCAGGACAATTTCTAATTGTTAAAATAAACGAGTTTGGAGAGAGAATACCTTTAACTATTTGTGATTATGATAAAATTAAAGGAACAGTTACTATAGTTTTCTTTGTAGTGGGGAAAAGTACAGAGGAAATGGCAAAATTAGAAGAGGGAAATTATTTCCAAGATGTTGTGGGACCCCTTGGAAGAGAAAGCGAGTTCTTACATGAAAATATTGAAGAACTAAAGGACAAAAAAGTTTTATTTATAGCTGGTGGAGTTGGAACTGCTCCAATTTATCCTCAAGTAAAATGGTTCAATGAAAATGGATTAAAGGCAGATGTTATAATAGGAGCTAAAACTAAAGATGTAGTTATATTGGAAGATAGAATGAAAAAAGTTGCAGAAAATGTTTACATTGCAACTGATGATGGAACTTATGGATATAAGGGACTAGTAACAAATGTATTAGATGACCTTATTAAAAACAAAGGAAAACACTATGACTATGTTGTTGCAATAGGTCCTATGATAATGATGAAATTTGTATGTATAAAAACAAAGGAATACAACATTCCAACTGTTGTAAGTTTAAATACATTAATGGTTGATGGAACAGGAATGTGTGGAGCTTGTAGAGTTAGGATAGGAAATGAAATAAAATTTGCCTGTGTTGATGGGCCAGAATTTGATGGACACAAGGTTGACTTTGATGAGGCAATGAGAAGACAATTAATGTATAAAACTCAAGAGGGAAGAGATTCTTTAGTTAAAGAAGATGGAGCTACTCACTCAGCAGATGATTGCCCAATGGGACATGATCATGAAGATCATGAAGAAATACAAGTTGAAAACATTAAAAAACCAAAGGGAAGAGTTCCTGCAAGGGAGCAAGATCCAAAAGTAAGAGCAACTAATTTTAAAGAAGTTACCTATGGGTATAATTTACAAGAGGCAATGGAAGAAGCTTCTAGATGTCTAAATTGTAAAAATCCCCTATGTGTTTTAGGATGTCCTGTTTCAATAGATATTCCTGGATTTATCCAAGAGGTTAAAAAGGGAAATATTAAAGAGGCTGGAAAAATTCTAATGAAATATACTTCTCTTCCTGCAGTTTGTGGTAGAGTTTGTCCACAGGAAGTTCAATGTGAAGGAAAATGTATACTAGGAATAAAAGGGGAACCTGTAGCAATAGGTAAGTTAGAAAAATTTGTAGGGGATTATATGTTAAATAACCCTATAGACATAGAAGTTTTAGAAAAAAATAATAAAAAAGTTGCAGTTGTTGGTAGTGGTCCTGCAGGGTTAACAGTTGCTGGAGATTTGGCTAAAATAGGTTATGATGTGACAATTTTTGAAGCTTTACACAAAACTGGTGGAGTTTTAACATATGGTATACCTGAATTTAGATTGCCAAAGGATGATGTTGTTCAAAGGGAAATAGAAAATATTAAAAAACTAGGAGTTAAAATTTCAACAAATGAAATAATAGGAAGAACAACTATTATTGAAAAACTTTTAGATAAAGAAGGTTTTCAAGCTGTATTCATAGGTAGTGGAGCAGGACTTCCTAGATTTATGAATATACCTGGGGAAAACTTAAATGGAGTTTTTTCTGCAAACGAATTTTTAACTAGAGTAAACTTAATGAAAGCATACAAGGAGGAATATAGAACACCAGTAAGAATAGGTAAAAAAGTAGCAGTTATTGGTGGAGGAAATGTTGCAATGGATTCTGTTAGAACTGGTAAAAGACTAGGTGCAGAGGCTCACATTGTATATAGAAGAAGTGAACAGGATTTCCCAGCTAGATTAGAGGAAGTTCATCATGCAAAGGAAGAGGGAGTTATAATTGATGAATTAACTTTACCAAAGGAAATTCTAGGGGACAAAGATGGAAATGTAATTGGAATGAGATGTATTAGAACAAGACTTGGGGAAAAGGATGCCTCAGGAAGAGCTTCATTTATTGAAGTTGAAAATTCAGAATTTATAATGGATGTGGATACTGTAATAATGGCTTTGGGAACTTCTTCAAATACATTAATCCCTTCTACAACTAAGAATTTAGAGATTAATAAATGGAATGGAATAATTGCTGATGATAATGGACAAACTTCAAGAGCTGGAATATTTGCAGGGGGAGACGCAGTTTCAGGTGCAGCAACAGTTATTCTTGCAATGGGAGCTGGTAAAAAAGCAGCAGTTGCAATAGATGAATATATACAATCAAAAAAATAAATTTAATGGAAAAGCTATCTTTAGATTTTGAAGATAGCTTTTTTTGTTATAAAATAACTTTTAAAAATCCTTATAAAGTAGTATAATGGCATAGTTTATTCAAAAAATAAAAAAGGGAGAGGATACAGGGAAATGATAGGCTATACACCAAAATTATTAACAGCTTTAAGGGGGTATTCAAAGGAAGAATTTATAAAGGATATTATAGCAGGGGTGATAGTTGCCATAATAGCTCTACCTTTGTCAATAGCTTTAGCTTTAGCTTCAGGGGTTGGGCCAAAGGAAGGACTTTACACAGCAATAGTTGCAGGTTTTGTAATTGCAACCTTTGGAGGATCAAGGGTTCAAGTTAGTGGGCCAACAGCAGCATTTGCAACTATAGTTGCAGGAATAGTTGCAACTAAGGGTATGGATGGGCTAGTTGTGGCCACTATACTAGCAGGGATTATTTTAATACTTATGGGAGTATTTAAAATGGGGATATTAATAAAATACATTCCATACACAATAGTAACAGGTTTTACAGCAGGTATTGCAATAACAATTATTATTGGACAAGTTAAGGATTTCTTAGGTTTAACTTTTAAAAATTCACCTATAGAGTCCCTAGACAAAGTATATGAAATTATTTTAAACCTAAGTACTCTTAAAAAGGAAAGCCTGGGAATTGGAATTTTAGCATTAATTATTTTAATTTTTTGGCCTAAAATAAATGAAAGAATACCAGGGAGTTTAGTAGCTGTAATTTTCACAGCTTTAATAGTTAAAGTTTTAGATTTAAATATAAATACCATAGGTTCACTGTACAATGTTTCAGCAAGTTTACCAACATTTAAACTACCTACAGTTAGTATAAATATGATAACAGAATTATTACCCAGTGCCTTTACAATAGCTATATTAGCCTCAATAGAATCTTTGCTATCATGTGTAGTTTCAGATGGAATGATAGGGGGGAAACATGATTCTAATTCAGAATTAATAGGTCAAGGTCTTGGAAATATAGCTTCTGGATTATTTGGTGGAATACCAGCAACAGGTGCCATAGCAAGAACAGCTGCAAATGTTAAAAATGGAGGACGTTCCCCTATTGCAGCAATGGTTCATGCAATAGTATTGTTTCTAATTTTAGTTATTCTAATGCCCTATGCAGCTTTAATACCAATGGCAACAATTGCAGCAATTTTATTTATAGTTGCATATAATATGTCAGGGTGGAGAGAATGTGTTGGTATTTTAAAAAGAGCTCCAAAATCAGATATAGCCGTATTTTTAATGACTTTCTTATTAACTATTGTCTTTGATTTAGTTATAGCAATAGAAGTTGGATTAATCTTAAGTTCTCTATTATTTATGAAGAGAATGGTTGATGAAACAAAGGTTCGTCGTTGGACTGAAACTGAAATGGATACAGAAAATTTTCATAATATTCCAAAGGATATATTAGTTTATGAAATTGAAGGACCAATGTTTTTTGCAGCAGCAGAGACATTTTTAAAAATATTACCTGATAAAAATACAAGGGTAATAATTATTAGAATGCGTTCAGTTGGAGCTATAGATATTTCTGTAATGAAGGTTATAAAGGGATTTATCAATAAATGTAAAGAGGATAATATAAAGATAGTTATTTCAGATATTCAACCTCAACCTTATAGAGCCCTATTAAAAGCTGGATATGTTGAGAAAATAGGTGCAGATAATTTTGTTACTAATATTAACAGTGCCCTTGAAAAGGCAAAAAAATTATAAAAGAAAAGGTTGTTACATAGTAACAACCTTTTTTATTAATCTTTAATTTCATTAAACAATAATTTTTTTCCATTGATAGTTTTTAAAACTAACTGTTCTTTGTAAAAATAAAAGGAATTAACTTCACCTAAAGAATTTAAGTAATCAATTTCAGCATTCATTGCCTTAGTTGGACCACTCATTAATGTAGAACCAATGGCGTCAAATTTAAGATTATTTCCTTGAACTTCATATTTTCCAAAATAATTATTAACTCCAGAATATCCAAAGAAATTATCCTCTGCAAAGTTAAGGGAAATTTTATAATCTTTAGAAGAAGAACTTAAAACATAACTTTTTCCCAAGATTTTTTTATTTGGCACAGATTTTAAAGATGAACATCCTATAAGGGATAGACCTAAAACAATGGATAGTAAAACTTTTTTCATACATCCTCCTAATTTTTATTTTTTTTGTTTATCTTATATATTAATAAACTAGATATAATTATTAATACAACACTTATTACATGGGGGGCTCTAAATCCATAAAACATTAGATCTTCAGCTCTAAAGAAACTAACAAATGTTCTAATAATACTGTAAATTATTATATAACTACACCACAATGTTCCAGTTTTATAATTCTTTTTTCTTAAAAAGAACCAAAGGAATAAAACTCCAATTAAATTTAATACAAGTTCATATAACATTGCAGGATGCAAAGGTAAATTTGGAAATTCAGTTCCAGCAGGGGAAGAATTTGGAAAAACAAGTCCCCAAGGTACAAGCTCTTTAAATGCTCCCTTTCCATCAACTGACAAAGAATTATAGTAGTTAAACCATTCATAAAATTTTGGTTTCAATGTGAAAATATATTTTAAAGGGGTAAAAGTTGGAACTCCATAGATTTCTCCATTCATAAGATTACCAATTCTACCAATAGCCTGTCCAAGAAGAAGAGGGACAGCTACACAGTCTCCTAAAAGAAGAGGATTTAGCTTTTTTATACGACCATATATACAAGTTCCAATGATACCTCCTAAAATACCACCGTGAATGGCCATACCACCCTTCCATACAGCTAAAATATCCCCAGGATAAGCAAGATAATAATCTAAGTTAAAAATCACATAGTATATTCTTCCTCCAATCAATCCTGATATCATAGCAATAAATGCATAATTTTCTATTGCTTCAGGGGAAAGACCTTTTTTCTCTCCATATTTTTTTGCAATTTCAATTCCAAGTAAAAAAGATATTGCATACATAAGACCATAATAAGTTATTTTAATTTTTCCAAGTGAAAATAGTATAGGGTTCATTTTATCTCCTTTAAAGTTTATACGTATTTAATATAATATATCCTAGATTATATCATTTTATGGTTAATATTTGAATTATTTAAAAAAATAGTAGAAAAATATTGTAAAAAATTTTAAAATGATATAGAATTTACCTAAGTGTAAAGGAAATTTGCTTAATACTATAAAGGGGGATTAGATGAATTTGAGGAAAATAATAGGAAAAGATATATATTGGATAGGGGTAAATGATAGAAAAACTGAAAGATTTGAAAATTATTTACCATTACCTCACGGGGTAACATATAATTCTTATATAATAGATGATGAGAAGGTTTGCTTAATAGATACAGTTGAATCAGGATCAAGTATAGAGTTTTTAAATAAAGTAAAATATGTAATAGGTGACAAAAAAATTGATTATTTAATTGTTAATCATATGGAACCAGATCATTCAGGGGCAATGGAAGAAATTATAAATTTATTTCCAGAAGTTAAAATAGTGGGAAATAAAATGACTTTAAGAATGATAAAGGCTTTTTATCATGATTTTGATGAAAGTAAATTTTTATGTGTAAATGAAGAGTTTGAATTGGATTTAGGAACTCATAAATTAGGTTTTGCAACTATTCCAATGGTACATTGGCCAGAATCAATGGTAACTTACGATAAAACAGAAAAAATATTATTTTCAAATGATGCCTTTGGAGGTTTTGGAACTTTAAATGGAGGGCTATTTGATGATGAAGTTGATTTTAATGACTTTAGAGCTGAAATGAGAAGATATTATGCAAACATAATAGGAAAATATGGAATGCAAGTAAATAAAGCTATTTCAAAGTTGTCACAGTTGGAAATAGACTACATTTGTCCATCTCATGGTCTTTTGTGGAGAAATAAAATTCCTGGAGTTATTAAACTTTATTCTGATTGGGGAAATTTTATTCCTGAAGAAAAGGGAGTTATAGTAGCCTATGGAAGTATGTATGGGAATACAGAAAAAATGGCAGAAATAGTGGCTAAGGAATTATTTAGATGTGGAATTAAAAATGTTAGAGTATATGATGTTTCTAAAACAGATTCCTCAGTAATTATAGGGGAAGTTTGGAAATATCAAGGACTTATCCTAGGAAGCTGTGCTCACAATGGAGCTGTTTATCCTAAAATGATACCACTAATATCAAAATTAAATAACTATGGAGTTAAAAATAGATATTTAGGAATATTTGGAAATATGATGTGGAGCGGTGGAGGAGTTAAAGGTTTAGAAAAATTTGCACAAGAAACAAAGGGAATTGAAAAAGTAGGAGAATCAGTTGAAGCAAAGGGAGCTCCAACTGAAGAGATAATAACTAGATTAAAGGCCCTAGCTAAAGAAATGGCTGATAAAATTTTGTAATAAAAGTGAGGATAATTAATGTATATAGTTTTTGATGTGGGAAACACTCATATGTGTACCAGTATACTTAGAAATGACGGGTTTGTTTTGGAAACTTTTAGAAAGTCAACTGATGAAAAAACTACAGAGGATGAATTTTTTACTTTTTTTAAAAGTATGCTTGAGGTTAATGAAATTCAAATAGATGAAATAAAGGGAATGATGGTTTCATCTGTTGTACCTATGGTAACTCAAATGTTGAAATTTTTTGCAAAAAAATATTTTAATATTGACATATTCATAGTTGATATGGATAAACATTTACCCTTTGTCTTTGAAGAGGGAAACAATTCAAAGGGAATGGGACCAGATAGAATAATAGATATAGTACAAGCTCTAAAGGAATATCCAGATAGGAATCTTATTATATTTGATTTTGGGACAGCTACAACCTATGAAGTTTTAAAAAAGAATGTTTATATTGGTGGGGGAATATTTCCTGGAATAAGAACTACTTTTAATGCATTATTTGGAAGAACTGCAAGAATTCCAAAGGTTGACTATTGTGAAATAGATACTGTTTTAGGAAAGGATACAGTTGAACAAATTCAATGTGCAATATTTAACGGATATATAGGGCAAGTTAAATATCTTATTGAAAAAATAAAAGAGGAAGTTGGAGAAGATTTCTTTGTAATTGCAACTGGTGGTCTTAGTAAAATAATGGGAGAAAAGGTAGAGGAAATAAATATTTGTAGTTCTAGATTAAGTATTAGAGGAATATACACTTTATACAAAATGAATGAAAAAATAAACAAATAAGATAAAAGACCTTGGCTTTAGGCCAAGGTCTTTCTTATTAAAATAGTAATCCAAGATAATAAATATATGAATTTTCTATATGTTCTTCAAAGGCTTTAATAGCTTCTTCCTTTTTTCCTTCTAATATTAAATCAATAATATGAATATGTTCATCATTTGATGTATATATTCTTTCCATACTTCTCTTATCAAAGGAAATTTTTCTTACTCTAATAAGGTGTTCAAATGTTGTGTTCATCATAGATTTTACAAATACATTGTCAACAGAATTTAAAAAATATAAATGAAGATCATTATCTAATTTATCCCTTTCCTCTTGAGATAGAGAGTTATAAACTTCAAATCTTTTTTTAAAAATTTTTAATTTTATTTCTGACAGATTTGAAAAAGCCATTTTTAAAATAATTGGTTCAAAATTCTTTCTAGCTTGGAAAATACTGTTTAACATATTTTCATCAACTTGAGTTACAAACATTCCTTTTCTAGGTAAACTTGTAATCCATATTTCAGATTCTAGTCTTGCTAGAGCTTCTCTAATAGGGGTTCTACTAACATCAAGTAGTTCACTTAGTTTCTTTTCCTCTAAATAGTCTCCAGGTTTAAAATCAATATTCATAATTTTATGCTTAATAAGGTCATAGGCCTTTTCTTTTAAATTTAAATAACACCCCATACATTCCTCCTCTAAAATGTAGCCTTTTTATAAAAAAGACTACCCCTAGTATACAATTAATAAATAAAAGTATCAAGGAAAAATTTTAAAAATATAGAAGAAATTTTAATAATATGGTAAAATTATACTATAAAGTTTAAGAAAAGAGGGATCATGAAAAATAAAAATATAAAATTAGTAGTTACAGATTTAGATGGAACCTTTGTAAATAAAAATAAAGAGGTTAGTGAAATAAACAAAAAAGCAGTAAATACTTTAATAGAAAAAGGTATAGAATTTGTAGTAGCTTCAGGAAGGGATTATACTAGTATAAAGGACTTAACAAGGGATATTACAAATATAAATTACTATATTTGTTTAAATGGAGCTAAAATTTATAAGGATGGGAAAATAATTTATAAAAAAACAGTGGACAGGGACATTTCCCTTGATATTTTACAAAGAGCCACTAAAATGAATATAAACTATAGTGGAACAGCAGGAAAGGATATCTGCTATTCTCAACTTGATACAGAATATTATAAGGAATTTGCCCTTGAAAAAAGAAATTTTAATTTTATTTCAAATGAGGACAAAAAAAATGTTGTTGTAAGGGATTTTGAGAAAATGGTTTTTTATGGGGACTTAAATTATCTAAAAAATTTAAGGGACTATGTGGAAGATAAGTACTCAAATGTTGTTAATGTATTTGTTTCAGGGGATAATATAATGGATATTGTAAATATTCAATGTAACAAGGGAAATGCCTTGAAGATAGTATCAGAAGATTGTAAAATTCCCCTTGCTAATATAATGGCTTTTGGAGATAATGAAAATGATTTAGCAATGCTAGAGGAAGCAGGATTACCAATAGCTGTTAAAAATGCAAAGGACGTAGTTAAAAACAAGATCAAAGAAAGAACAGATTCCAATGAAAATAGCGGAGTTGGAAATTACTTGAATAAATATTTTAACTTATAAATTACTAGGAGGGAATATGAAATTTATTTCATGGAATGTGAACGGGATTAGAGCTTGTGTAAAAAAAGGATTTTTAGATTTTTTCAATGAGGTAGATGCAGATATATTCTGTCTTCAAGAAACAAAATTACAAGAGGGACAAATTGATTTAGAACTTGAAGGTTATTATCAATATTGGAATTATGCAGAGAGAAAAGGTTATTCTGGAACAGCACTTTTTACAAAGAAAAAACCTTTGAAAGTTACATATGGAATGGACATAGAAGAACATGATAAAGAAGGAAGAATAATCACAGCAGAATATGAGGATTTTTATTTTGTAACTATATACACTCCAAATTCTAAAACTAAATTGGAAAGATTAGAATATAGAATGACTTGGGAAGATGATTTTAAATCATATTTGAAAAATTTAGAAAAATCAAAGCCAGTTATTTTCTGTGGTGACTTAAATGTTGCTCACAAGGAAATAGATTTGAAAAACCCCAAGGCAAACAAAAAAAATGCAGGATTTACAGATGAAGAAAGAGGAAAATTTACTAATCTAGTGGAAGATGGATTTATAGATACCTTCCGTTATTTCTACCCAGATGCAATAGAACAATACTCTTGGTGGTCTTATAGATTCAGTGCAAGAACAAGAAATGCAGGGTGGAGGATAGACTACTTTATGGTTTCTAAAGCTTTGGAAAATAGATTACAGTCAGCTAAAATTCACAATGAAATCCTAGGGTCAGATCATTGTCCTGTGGAAGTTGTAATTAAATAAACAAAAAACAGTAAATTTAAAATTTACTGTTTTTTTATTCTTTCTATTCTTTTTTTTCTTAAGAGATACAGTCTAAATATTTCAGAAACAGTTAGGAACCCTAGAATAATTGCCCCACAAACAACAATAGTTTCTGTACCTTTTTGTAAAGCAAGATCATATTTTTCATTTAAAAGATAAAACATTGTATAATAGGCTCCTCCCCCTGGAACAAGAGGGGTTAATGTTGGAATTAAAGCTGAAGTAACAGGGGTTTTAAAGTATATTGCAATTAATTGGGATACAAATGTTATCCAAGCTCCAGCTAGAAAAAAGGAAACTCCAAGGGAAAAACCAATTTCTTTAGTAAATAAATATATTACCCAACCAATTCCCCCTCCAATAGCAGACCAGAATGCAATTTTTCCCCTAACATTAAATATAATTGTAAAACCAATAACACTTAAAATTGAAAATATAAATTGAATTATCAATAGATAACACCTCCCATTAAAGTGAAAATCTTGAAAACAAGTCCAACTCCAACAGAAAGAGATGTGGCAACCATGATAACTTCCATTAATCTAGAACTTCCAGCTATTAAATCCCCTGCAATAAAATCCCTCATTGAATTAGCAAAGGCAAGACCAGGAACTAAAATCATAAGGCAACCTACAATAATAATTGATGTTTTAGTGGTGTATCCTAAATAAGTTGCTGTACATGCAACAGTTGTACAAGCAGCACTACCTGCAATATTAACAAGAACCCCATTAATATTGTATTTGTTAAAAAGTGAAGTGGCCAAACTTAAAAATAATCCTCCAAATCCCCCAATAATTGCTTCAGGTTTTCCCCCTCCAAAAACAATACCAAAGGAGATTCCAACAATAACACATCCAATTACATATCTATGAAATTCCAAAGAATAATTGTCATTTATCTTTAAAATTTCCCTGTAAAAATCTTTGTAAGTATGTTTGTCTATCTCATTTGTAAGTTTGTTAACCAAATGAAGTTTTTGTATGTTTAAGTCCCTAGCCTTTATTCTAGTTACCTTGGAACGATATTCCTTGTCTCTTCCAGAAAGAGATACAACTATGCAAGTTAAAGTGGAAAATGTCTCTACAGTATATCCAAAATGTTGTCCAACATTGCAGATTATCTCTTCAGTTTTGTAAACTTCAGCTCCATTTTTTAAGTATAACTTTCCAACAAAAGATACAAGTTCCAAAACTTCATATTCGCTACATTTGTATCCCATAATATCCTCCAATTATAATTAATTTTGTATAATGTTTAATACCAATTAATTATATCAAAAAATAAATAGCAATACTATACAAAATTATTAAATTCACTAAAAATTAAATAAGATTGACTAATTAAAGAAAAAAGGTTAATATATATAAATGCAAGGAGATGGGCGACTTTAAACAACCCATATACTTGCTATTTTTATTGTTAAGGAAAGGAGAAATAATGAAAAAAATAAATAATAAATTCATTAAGTCATTAATGATATTAGCAGTACCTATAATATTACAAAATTTAATTACAGCTTCCTTGAATCTTTTAGACAATGTAATGGTAGGACATTTGGGAGTTTCTGAAATAGCATCAATTGGTCTTGCAAATCAATATTATTTGTTATTTTTTATGACTATTACAGGTTGTGCCTTTGGATCAGGAATATTCATGTCACAGTTTTGGGGAAGAAAAGAAATAAAAAACATAAAAAAATATTTAGGATTATCTTTAATTTCAGCAGTTGGTTTTTCAATATTATTTGCCATAGGTGCAATGGTATATCCTAAGTATATAATTAGAATATTCACAAGTGATGCTAAAGTAATATCCCTAGGTGTTGGATATTTAAAGTATGTATCTTTAAGTTATATACTAACAGCTATATCTGTTAGTATTCAAACTTGTTTAAGAAGTACAGGACAAACATCCCTTCCTATGAAAGGAAGTATTATAGGATTATTTTTCAATGGAATACTCAATTATATATTTATTTTTGGGAAATTAGGTGTACCTCCAATGGGAGTTTCAGGAGCAGCAATAGGAACAACCTTTGCAAGGGGAGTTGAATTATTTTATTTAACTTATATGATTTATTCTAAGGACAATGTAATTAAATCAACTTTAAAGGAATTATTTGGATTCTCAAGTTTTATGATAAAATCCTATATACAAAAGGCTACCCCTGTAATTGCAAATGATTTTTTATGGATACTAGGGATGACTTTTTATTCTAAGGCCTATGCATTACTAGGTGTTGAAGCAATTGCCACTATGCAAATTGCTTTAATAATGAATAGTTTATTTTTAATATTTGGCCAAGGAATTGCAATAGCAGCGTCAATAATGATAGGAAATAATATAGGTAAGGGTATGTCCTTTAAAGAAATAAAAAAAGATGCCTATAATATTTCTATTTTTACCATAAGCATGGGGATAATAATAGGATTAATATTCTTTTTAATAGCTCCATATATTACTCTTTTATTTAAAGTAACTAAAACAGTTGAATACAATGTTGTTTATATAATAAGAATAATGTCTGTGGTACTTCCAATTAGGTTCTTTGGAGTTCTACAAATTATAGGTACATTTAGAAGTGGAGGAGACGTACTATATGCTATTTACACAGAAATGATGAGTTTATGGGTAATTGGTATTCCTCTAGCTTTCTTTTCAGCAATATATTTAAAGGCTGATATAAGGATTGTTTATATGTTTGTTTGTGCTGAAGACATAGCAAAAATATTCTTTATTATTCCTAGACTAAGGTCAGGAAAATGGATAAAAGTTATAATATAAAAAGCTCCCTAAGTGTAGTGCACCCAAAATCTTAGACAAATAAGATGGAGGGTGCATTTCTTATGTCCAAATTAACAAATAAACAAAAAATAGAAATTTATGAAAGAAGGTTGAAAGGAGAAACAGTAAAATCTTTA